>VFKS01000111.1 GCA_009885425.1 Novosphingobium sp. | reverse complement strand
GAAATCTACGCGAAGGACCCGCTCGAGCGGCCCTATGTGCTGAAACCGGTCAACGAAGGTTCCTCGGTCGGGGTGGCGATCATCACCAATGAGGGCAACTACGGCAACCCGATCAGTCCGAACGCGAAGGGCCCCTGGCAGGAGTTCGATCACCTGCTAGCCGAACCCTATATCCGGGGCCGCGAGCTGACGACAGCTGTGATCGGCGACAAGGCGCTGATGGTCACCGAGCTTAAGCCCAAATCGGGCTTCTACGATTTCGACGCCAAGTACACTGAGGGCATGACCGAGCATATCTGCCCGGCGCAGATCCCCGAAGAAATCACGCAGGCCTGCCTTGACCTCGCGCTGCGCTGCCACCGGCTGCTCGGTTGCAAAGGTTGCAGCCGGACCGATTTCCGCTGGGATGACGAACAGGGCCTGGCCGGGCTGTTCGTGCTCGAAACCAATACCCAGCCGGGGATGACCCCGCTCAGTCTAGTTCCCGAACAGGCCTTGCATCTGGGTATTTCCTATGCCGATCTGGTCGAAACAATTATCGCCGATGCCCTTGCGGAGGCAAAGAAATGAGTACGCGGACGATCAAACGCGGCGGCAAGAGCGCCCGCAAGGTTGCGGCCGCGCAGGGCAAGGCGCTGAAAGTCCGCTCGGCGCGGGCCCGCACTGGTTCGGTGTTCGATAGCGTGATGGCCTGGCTGCCGTTCAGCGAAGGGCAGCTCCACCGGATTTTCCTCGCTATGATCCTCGGCGTAGTGGCGGTCGGGGTGTGGATGGTGGCTAGCTTTGCCGGTGTGCCCGCGATTGCGCGCGAGCAAGTGGCGGTATTTGCCCACGATGCCGGGTTCGAGCTGCACAACGTCAATGTCCGCGGCACCAACAATCTCAACGAGCTGAAGATCTATCAAATCGCGCTGGGTGACCGGAACCGGGCGATGCCCTTCGTCGATGTCCACGTCCTGCGCGAACGGTTGCTGGCGCTGTCGTGGGTTGAGGATGCGCGGGTTTCGCGACAGCTGCCCGACACGCTGGTGATCGACATTGTCGAGCGCAAGCCGGTAGCCGTATTGCAGAAGATTGACCGGCTGGTCCTTATCGACAAGGACGGGATCGAGCTGGAGGCGGTTTCTGAAGCCCGCGCCAAGGGCAAGCTGCGGCTGAAGGGGCCGGGGGCGGGGCGGCAAATCGCCGCGCTGTCCGACCTTCTCGATGCCGCACCGGCGCTGCGTCCGCAGCTCAAGGGCGCCGAATGGGTCGGCAACCGCCGCTGGAACCTGACCTTCAAGACCGGGCAGATCCTCGCGCTGCCTGAAGGCAAAGAAACCTCGGCCAAGGCCCTGATAACGTTTGCCCAGCTTGACGGGCGCAACCGTCTGCTCGGCGGTAAGGCGGTGGCGTTTGATATGCGCGCGCCAGACCGGATCTATCTGCGCCTGCCCGGCCGCACCGATGCGATCGAGCAACCCAAACCCGCCGCCAGTGATAGCGCCGCCAAGGCTGCTACGCCCGTACCCAGCGGCAAATCCGCCCTGCCCAAGGAGCAGCAGTAATGGCCACGCCCCGCATTGCGCGCGTTTTTGGCGCGGTCAACATCGGCTCATTTCGGATTTCGGCGATGATCGCCGGGATATCTGAAACCGGCGAAATGGTTGTGCTGGGCTCGGGCCACCGCGCCGCGCAAGGGATCAAGCGCGGCTATGTCACCGATATGGCAGCTGCGACCTATGCCGTGCGCGATGCGGTTGAGCGGGCCGAAAAGATGGCCAATACCTCGATCTCCAGTGTCTGGATCGGCTGTTCGGGGGCGGGGCTGGCCAGCCAGGTCTCGCAGGTTGAGGTCGATATCGGCGGTCGCCGGATCGAGGCGGAGGATATCGAGCATCTGCTGGTTTCAGCGCGCGAAGTGATCCAGCCCGATGGCCGGATGGTGCTCCACGCCCAACCCGCGCACTATACGCTGGACGGCGCCGATGGTGTGTCTGATCCCAAAGGACTCCACGCCGAGCGGCTGGGGGTCGATATCCACGTGATCTTGGCCGATGGCGCGCCGGTGCGGAACATCACCGAAGCAGTTCAGAACGCGCATTTGCAGGTCGAGGCCGTTGTCGGCAGCCCGATCGCGGCGGGCCATGCCTGTCTGTCTACCGAAGAGCGCGAACTGGGCGTGGCCCTGATCGAATTCGGCGGCGAAGTGACCAATGTTTCGGTCTATGCCGCCGGGATGCTGTTGGGGCTGGTGACCATTCCGCTGGGTTCGGGCGATATTACTGATGCAATCGCCAGCGCGTTCGGGATCCGCCGGTTTCAGGCCGAGCGGCTGAAATGCGTTCATGGCTCGGCCATCGCCAGCCCGTCCGATCACCGCGAGATGATCCCGGTCAACGCGCCGGGGGACGAAGGCAGCACGCCGGCGGCGCGCCACGCCGATGACAAGAACCGCATCCCCCGGGCCGAACTGGTCTCGGTCGTGACCACGCAGCTTTCGGCGTGGATCGATGAAGTGAACAAGGCGTTGAAGGGTTTGGGCTTCACCGGCCAGCGCGGACAATTGGTGGTGCTGACCGGCGGCGGGGCAGAACTGGCCGGCCTCGCCGATTTTGCACAAGGCGCGCTCGGCAAGCCAGTCCGGATCGGCAAGCCGCAGCACGTCAAGGGCTTGGCCGAGGCCCACGCTACGCCGGGATTTTCAACGCTGTCGGGTCTGGTACTCTATGCTGCGGCTGACCCAATCGACATCCGTTCGATCGGGCCGAGCTATCAGCCAGTCACCCGGGTTAAGGGCTTTGCCCTGGTCAATCGGCTCTATCAGGCGATGCGAGAGTATTTTTGAGGGGTTTTCTAGGCACGATCACCCGGAACGGTTGTGGAAAATGGTTGACGTCCCTTTGATTCAACGATTCGAAGGGTGCAAGGCATGACAATCGCATGAACTATATCCGCCATGCGGACAGGAGAGCGTAGATGAGCATCAATATTGGACCGCCAGCTGTCGAGGAACTGCGCCCCCGGATTACTGTGATCGGGGTTGGCGGTGCTGGCGGCAATGCGATCGCCAACATGATTGCAGCCGGGATCGAGGGGGTCGACTTCGTGGTCGCCAACACCGATGCCCAGGCGCTCAATAATGCGATCGCCGAGCACCGGATCCAGCTAGGCACTGACATCACCCAAGGACTGGGTGCAGGCGCGCGGCCCGAAGTAGGCCGGGCTGCGGCTGAAGAGAGCATCGACCAGATCGATCGCGCGCTGGAAGGCGTGCATATGTGCTTTATCGCGGCTGGCATGGGTGGCGGCACCGGCACCGGCGCAGCGCCCATCGTCGCGCAGGTCGCCAAGGAACTCGGCATCCTCACGGTCGCGGTCGTGACGAAGCCGTTCGAGATGGAAGGCAACAAGCGCTCGTCGCTCGCCGACCAGGGCATCGCCGAGCTGCACAAGTACGTCGACTCGCTGATCACGATCCCGAACCAGAAGCTGCTCACCGTGCTGGGCGGCGACACGACGCTGCTCGACGCGTTCAAGTCGGCGAACCAGGTGCTGCAGGGCGCCGTGCAGGGCATCGCGGAACTGATCACGCGTCCCGGCATGATCAACGTCGACTTCGCCGACGTGCGCACCGT
>VFKS01000486.1 GCA_009885425.1 Novosphingobium sp. | reverse complement strand
TCATCAACGACAAGGGTGACAACATTTCGCCCGCGCGGGTTGAAGGCTTGCTGACCCTGCAAGCCGAGATTGCCCAAGCGATGGTGGTTGGTGACCGGCGCCCCTATGTCGTCGGACTGATTGTACCCGACCCCGAATGGGCGCTCGAATGGGCCCAGGCCAATGGCGAAAAATTCGCGCTGAAGGCGCTGCAAGACCTTCCGGCCTTCCGCTCAGCCGTCCGCGCTGCGGTTGACCGGGTCAATCAGGACCTGTCGGTGATCGAAAAGGTCCGCCAATTCGCTTTCGCCGACGAGCCCTTCACGATCGACAATGAAGAACTCACCCCGAAACAATCAATCCGCCGCCACAAGCTGAAGGCGCGCTACGGGGAACGGCTCGATGGGCTATACAAGGGCTAGCTAGCCCCGGAACTTCAGCCAGCCCCGCAGGCGGGCCCACAAGCCCTGCTTTGATGGTGCAAGTGCGTCGGTGCAAACCTCTTGCGCCGCTTCCGCATCCTCCAGCCAGCTGATCCCCAGCGGCCAGACCGGGCCGGGCTGCAGTGGTTCGGATGGCGCAGCGCTGGCTGGTTCCGGATCGGCCGGCACGGCCGCTGGTTCTTCAATCGCCGGTGGCGGGGCAATGAGGGTCTGGAGCCGTTCCTGAATGTTTGGTTCGAGCAAGGCAAAGCCGGGTGCGGCCATCGGCTGAACCGGGAGCGGCTGCTCGGACGGGCGCTGGGGCTCTGTGGTCTCGGGCGGCAGATCCGCTTCAACTGGCGGCGGTAGAGGCGGTTCAGGCTCGGTATTGGGCATGACCGCCTCGCGCGGACCCAGCATGTCGCGGAAATCCCAAACCTCGCTGGGCTTTTTCTTGGCCATCAGCGGGCCGTTGGCGAGCGGAATGATCCCGCCGTCGGGCAAGTCGGGGGTGGCGATTTTATCCTCGGCAGCAGCCAGTTGCGGTGCGGTGGTTTCGTCACTCTGCGCCAGATTTCGCAAATCGGCGGTACGCAGCGCTTTGTCCTCTTCGCTCTCATCCAGCACCAGCACCGCGCGTTTGCGTGCCCGTGGAATGCCGGTGACGAGCAGGCTGCTGTAACGCGGTGCGGGGACCAGACTGAGCAGCTCCTCGTCCTCGTTAGCCGACTTCAAGGCATCTTCGGGCATCCCAGCGACCGGAGCATCGAAATAGGGATAGACCCCGTTGCTGCCGGCCAGCACGCACAGCGGGCGCGGCAAACCGTCCTGCCGGATTCGTTCGCCGACGACGCGGAACAGCAAGGCAGAGAGCAAGCAGGCGCCGAGCGAACCGGCGCCGATCTCGTCGGGATCGGGCTCATCGCTGGCCAGCAGCCGCATTTCGAGCGCAGCCAGCGCACCATGAAGGTCGTCAATCCCCTCGAGCGACAGGCAGGTCTCGGTCGCCGCGTTGTCGCTGGCCCAGGTGCAGCCGTGATAGGAATAGCCATCGAGCAAGTCTTCGCGCGCGCTTTGCGAGAAGGGATAGGCTTCGTCGGTGAAAAACCCGACCTCGATCATCGGGCGCAAGCAGCCGTGTGGATCGGGCTGGGGCAGATCATCGCCCGGCCAGCCAAAGGCGATCGACAGGGCTGTGATTTGCCCATCCGGCCGATCATGGCGCGCGACAGCTTCGCCAAGGCGCTCCCATCCGGACAGGGTCAGGTCGCTGACCTGCACGGTCAGAAAGCGTTCTGGCAGGATCCGTCCAGGCCCGGCGTAGGGCGCCAGCAGTCCGCGCAGCTTCTCGACCGCCTCTGCAGACAGACCCTGGCGCAGCCGGCTCTCAATTGAGCGGCGAAACGTCTCTTCGTTCAATCCGTCTAGCAGGATGGTCGTCACAGAAACTTCCCGGCGGGTTCAAAACCGGGGTTCTTTCACGCAATGGTTGATTTGACGTTACGATCGGTCCGGCCTTGCCGCGATCGGGCAAACAAAAAGGCCGGGGCTGAAGGTGGTCCACACCCATCAGCCCCGGCCCCTTTGATCGCTTAAGCGATGCGCTTGCTTGGCTTATTCAGCCTTCGCAGCATCGGTCGAAGCAGCCATCGCGTCGTCCGAAGCAGCCACAGCAGCTTCAGTCGCAGCAGCGGTTTCTTCCGAGGTCATCGCAGCTTCTTCCTTCTTTTCGCCGCAGGCGGCGATGGCGAGCGAGCCAGCCGCGACGGCGGCGAACAGAGCAATCTTCTTCATTGGGAGTCCCCTTGTGTTAACCCTTGCACGCCTTGGGCGAGCAGCGCGCGGTTTGCCCGGTTCTGAAGCGCTTGTCGATTCCCAAAATTGCAACAAAGCGAATTGCCTGTTCAGGCCGCTTCTTTTTCGACCCATTCGGGGTAAAAGCTGGGGGCACGGGCCGACCAGCCGGGGGCCGTGGCCGCCGCTTCGCTGATCGACTGGAGCAGATTTTTGCGTTTTTCGGGGCGAATCTGCGGCAAGGCCGCCGCTGCACAAAACGCGCTGGGCAGGAAGGGTCGCGCTTCGGGGCCGAGCAGGCGTTCATAGAGAAAGCGAAAGGCTGAAAAGCATTCGATTCGCTCCTGCGCCAGATCAAACGCCGCGACCCGGATCAACTTGCCAATGAAGCTTTCCAGGGCATCGAACCCGGTATCATCAGGAATCGCGCCGCGCAGGCCCTTGAGCTCCTGATAGACCACATACTGGCTGCGGATCGACGCGCTTTCAGCCGCATCGCGGGCCCACAGCTTGAACGCATCCTGACGGCCAAGCCCGACATCGAGGCTGCGCTTGATATAGCGCTGCTCGCAAGCGGTGAAGCTGGCGAATTCGCGCAGTTCGGCGATAGTCAGTGATGCGGTTCCGGCACTAGCCATGGTCTGCCCCTTGTTGCTTGAGGGCATATCGCCAGAATATGGTAACGATCCGGTTAACCATGATGGCTATCGCGGCACTCGTGGCCACGTAAGGCAAGTTACCGAAAGAGCGTTGACGCAATGCCAAGCTTCGATCCCGCTACCCTGGCGTTTTATGCCGCTGAGGCGCCCGATTATGCCGCCAGCAGCCCTGGAGGCATTGGCCGCCACCTGGAAGGGTTTCTAGGGCGGCTTGCGCCAGGAGCGTCGATAGTGGAGCTGGGCCGCGGATCGGGGCGCAACGCTGAACATATGGAATCGCGCGGGTTCAAGGTCGAGGCGACCGATGGAGTGCCCGAAATGGCCGCGCAGGCAGAAGCGCGGTTGGGCCGGTCAGTGAGAGTCATGCGCTTCGATGATCTGGATGAAATCGCGCAATACGACGGCGTATTGGCGGCCTATTCGCTATTAAATGTGCCGCGCGCAGGGTTAACCGGCGTGCTGGCCCGCATTTGGCGCGCGCTCAAACCGGGCGGCTGGCATGTTGCCACCTACAAGACTGCCAGCAACGAAGGTCGCGACCGGCTCGGGCGGTATTACAATTATCCCTGCGGAGCCGAATTGCAGGCGTTCTATACGGCGGCCGGAACATGGTGCGATGTTGCGATCGAAACCGGCGAGGGGCTGGGCTATGAAAGGGGCGTGTCACGCTTCGCGATGATCACCCTGCAAAAATCGGGCTAGATCAGCCCGGCCAACGGGCTCGACGGATCGGCATATTTGCGGGTCTGCATCCGGCCTGAGAGGTAAGCGTGGCGGCCGGCCTCGACTGCCAGTTTCATCGCTCGAGCCATCCGCAGCGGATCCTTGGCTTCGGCAATCGCGGTGTTCATGAGCACCCCGTCGCAGCCGAGCTCCATTGCTACTGCGGCGTCACTGGCGGTGCCGACCCCGGCGTCGACCAGCACCGGCACCGAAGCGCCTTCGACGATCAGCCGGATCGTGACTCGGTTCTGGATCCCCAGCCCCGAACCGATCGGCGCGCCCAGCGGCATCACTGCGACCGCACCGGCGCTTTCCAATTGCTTGGCTGCGATCGGATCGTCGGTGCAATAGACCATCGGCGCAAAGCCTTCATTTGCGAGCACTTCGCAGGCTTTCAGCGTTTCGCGCATATCGGGATAGAGCGTCCGAGCTTCGCCCAGAACCTCCAGTTTAACCAGATCCCAGCCGCCCGCTTCGCGCGCTAGCCGCAGCGTGCGGATCGCGTCTTCAGCGGTGAAGCACCCGGCGGTGTTGGGCAGGTAGGTGATTTTCTTGGGGTCGATAAAATCGGTCAGCATTGGCGCCTTGGGGTCTGATACGTTGACCCGCCGTACCGCAACCGTGACGATTTGCGCGCCGGCCGCTTCGACCGCAGCGGCGTTCTGAGCGAAATCCTTGTACTTGCCGGTGCCGACGATCAACCGCGAGTGGAAGGTCCGGCCCGCGACGGTCCACGAATCGTCGTTGTCTCCGCCGCCGACGAAGTGAACGATCTCGAGCGCATCGCCATCAGCCAGCGCCTCATCATCCAGCGTCGAGCGCGGCACGATTGTGCCATTGCGCTCGACCGCGACCTTTGCCGGATCGAGTTCTAGGCTGCGAACCAGATCGGCAATCGATCCAGGGTCGGCGCGGCGGGGATCGCCGTTGAGCGTAATGGAGAGCGAGGCTGTCATACCCTCGCCCATAGCAATCACATGGAGTGACGCAAGTTGCGCAGGTGCGCCCAGGCCAGCAAAGTGACGCCGCCAATGGTCAGAGAGGCTTCGGCCGAGCCGTGGCCCACCACCAGCGCAACGATCATCAGACCAAGCCCGGCAGCGCCGATCTGCAACGGCCGCGGATCGCCGTGGCGAACTACACCCAGCACCAGCGTAATGCCGCCGACCACAATCGCCAGGGCGAGGCCGACGCGGTGGATTTCAGGGGCGAACAGCACTTCTCCGCCCAGCCCAAGACCTGCAACCAGCAGCAAACCGGCGATGCAATGCAGCGCGCACAGCCCGGACAGGAGCACACCAACCCGGTCGAGCCGGTTGCGAATCAGGATCATGGCATCGCGCATTGCCTGGCCCATGTATGTGATGGTGTATCATTCCGCAAGTGCTCAGGGTCAGAACCCGCTGATCGCGCCTTCGATGTGAGGATCTAGAAGCCCCACGCGACGAAGAATGTCTTGTTCGATGGGTCCTGTCTCTAGGTGCAGTCGGTCGGTTCACGCTTGCACTTTGCACAGCTTGGCAGCAGAGCGCCGGTCATGAATCAGCTCCAGAACGCCCGCCCGCGCCCGCTTGCCCTGGCGCGCTGGTTGTTCGCCGTCGCCGCCATCGTCACGTTGATGGTGGTGGTCGGCGGGATCACCCGGCTGACTGAATCGGGCTTGTCGATCACCGAGTGGAAGCCGGTTACCGGTACAATTCCGCCGCTGACCGAAGCGCAATGGCAGGCGGCGTTTGAGGCCTATCAGCGGATCCCGCAATATACCGAGGTCAACGGGCCAGCCGGAATGACGCTGGCCGGGTTCAAGGTCATATTCTTCTGGGAATGGTTTCACCGCTTGCTCGGCCGGGTGATCGGTCTGGCCTTTGCCCTGCCGCTGGCCTGGTTCTGGTTCAAGCGGGCAATTCCGCAGGGTTATCACGCCCGGTTGCTGGGCCTGTTGGCGCTGGGCGGATTGCAGGGCTTTGTTGGCTGGTGGATGGTCAAGTCCGGCCTGACCAACGATATCAAGGTCAGCCATCTGCGACTTGCGACCCATCTGTCGCTGGCACTGCTGACCCTGTCGCTGCTGGTGTGGACGGCGCTTGATCTGCGGCGTCATGCCAAGGGCCAGCGGGTAGCGCGGCTCACCGGGCTTGGGGCTTTCGCGCTGGCCGCGCTGGCGCTGCAGCTGTTCTATGGCGCTTTGGTAGCGGGCCTTCGTGCCGGACCGGTATCGGGCGGCGGGTGGCTTAGTTGGGATGCCTGGCCATTGATGCAGGGCAAGCTGGTCCCCGCCGGGATCGACTGGAGCCAGGGGGTGGTGCACGCGCTCACCGGTGACCCCTATCTGGTCCACTTCATCCACCGCTGGTGGGCCTGGGCAGTGGTCGGCGTGTTGGTGGTTCTGGCCCGCGCCTTGCGCTCGCTGGATCGGCGCGCCTCGGTGGCGATTCACAGTGCCTTTGGGACCCAGGTTTTGCTCGGAATCGCCACTGTGTGGAGTGGAACTGCGATCTGGCTGGCCGCATTGCATCAACTGACCGGCGCCGTCCTGCTTGCAGCAACCGTTTGGGGGGTCCATGTGATGGGCCGTGAAGTGCCTGACATTAAACAGTAAAGCGCCATCTGATGCGGCCTCTGAAGGCCTGCCAAGTTTGCACGTTGCGCCGGTCCTATCCGTAGAAATGCTTGACGAATGGCCGCTTGCCTGCGCCAATGGAGGCGATCCTTTCTGCGCCCGCCTGATCTGGTTGGTGGTCGCGGCCACAACAAAGGAGGCGGGGGTTGGAGTTGAAGTACGGCACCGCGGTTCTTGATCGCACCGTTGCGCGTGTCAGCGAATTCTATCGTTCGCCCGTTTCTATCAACCCGTCAAAGGCCGCACGATGAGAGCGCGGATTCTGTTGCTGGCAGGCGTTGCGGCGCTGATCCCCGCGGCTATCGGGATAACGCAAGCTGCGGCTTCGGTGCGACCGGGCGCTGCGACCTTTTCGCCGCCAGCAGCGCCAATGATCATGACCCGGACGCTGGTGCGGACCATGGCCGATGGCAAACAAGTTATCGTGACCCGGCGTTTTGCAATCCGTTTTACACCCGAAGGTGACGGCTATCGGTTGGATGGCGAGCAGATCGGCGCCGAGGTTGCGGCACCCCCGTCGCTCGCCAGTCTGGCTGAGATCGAACGCAAACGGGTTGAGCGGGGGCTGTTTCCAGCGCGGCTCGATGCCAACGGGATGATGCGCCAAATTGGGTCGGCACAGGACCCTGCCGCAAACCGCGCGGCCATAGCTCAGGGCAATCTGATCATTTCCGCCGCGGCTATCCCGCTTGATGCCAAGCGCGACCGCAGTGTGGTACTCGGCGAGGTCGCCAGCTCGGGAGCGGCCACGGCTTGGCCAGTATTCCTGTTCAATCCGGGCCCGCGTGACCGGGTTGAGCGGCGCAAGCTAACTCTCGCGAGCGGCGCCGAAGGCGAGGTAGAGGTGCGCGTTTCTGTGCAGGGCCTGATGTCTTGCGGGTTGCCTTTGGCCATCGAACGTACGGTCACCACCCGGCTGGCCGGGACCACCCGGGTCTCACGCGAGGTCTGGACCTTCGCGGTCGATCCTGCCCGATTGGGGGCCTGATTTCTTTAAGGTATTATTTTACCTCTTCGGAATAGCCCGGAAAACTTGACTTTCCCAACCAACTGAACGATTGGCCCGCTTTCCTGCGGGGCCGGTCATCCGGATTCGCGGCAACTGCTATAGGGAATTTTAGGCCATGAAGGCGCTGAGCAAGGTCACCCGGTCGATCAAACCGGCTGAGGTGGAAAAGAACTGGCATCTGATCGATGCTGATGGACTGGTGGTCGGGCGTCTCGCCGTGGTCATCGCCAATCGTCTGCGCGGCAAGCATAAGCCGAGCTTCACCCCCCACGTCGATTGCGGCGACCACGTCGTCGTGATCAACGCAGGTAAGGTCAAGCTGACCGGCAACAAGCTGAAGCAGAAGACCTATTACAAGCACACCGGCTATGCCGGCGGGATCAAGGAAGTGACCGCCGACAAGGTGCTCGACGGCCGTTTTCCTGAGCGCGTGCTCGAAAAGGCTGTGGAACGCATGGTCCCGCGCGGGCCCTTGGGCCGGGCGCAGATGCGCGCCCTGCACCTCTACGCCGGCACCGAGCATCCGCATGGTGGCACTCAGCCCCAGCCGCTCGACGTTGCTGCCATGAACCGCAAGAACAAGGTGGGCGCATGATGTCCGAAGAAACTGTAACCGATCTCGCCGATCTGGGCGCCGCCATGGGCGATGCCGTTGCCGATGCCGTGGCCCCGATTGCTGCGCCAGCAGCCCCAACCATGCCGCTGCGTGACAAGATCATCGACGCGCAGGGCCGCGCCTATGCCACTGGCCGCCGCAAGGATGCCGTGGCCCGCGTCTGGATCAAGCCCGGTTCGGGCAAGGTCTTGGTCAACGGCCGCGATCAGGACGTCTACTTCGCTCGCCCGACCTTGCGTCTGGTGATCGATCAGCCGTTCCAGGTTGCCGACCGCGCTGGTCAGTACGATGTCGTCGCGACCGTCAAGGGCGGCGGGCTTTCGGGCCAGGCCGGTGCGGTCAAGCACGGCATCAGCCAGGCGCTGACCCGGTTTGAACCGGCACTGCGCGGCGTCGTCAAGGCTGCCGGGTTCCTGACCCGCGATAGCCGTGCGGTCGAACGCAAGAAGTACGGCAAGGCCAAGGCGCGTAAGAGCTTCCAGTTCTCGAAGCGCTAAGCCGAGCGGCACTCTGCCAAACAAAGGGGCGGTCCGGAAACGGGCCGCCCTTTTGCGTTCAGGCCAAGGTCTGGGGGATCACCTTCAGCCCGCCGTCCGCAGTCCATTCCAGCCGGTTGTAACTGGGCCGGGTCGCACGCAACCGCTGCGAGAGGGTGCCCGCGCCGATCAGGCGGATTGGCAGGCCATCGGCCTCTATCATCAGATCGAACGGATCGTGGACATGGCCTGACAGCACCGCATCGGCCCCGGCCCGGGCCAGCGCGGCCAGAGCCCGCTTGCCGCCGCGCGTGGAGCCTGATCCCTCGGTATCGGCATCGACCAGCGGGTGGTGGCAGGTAACCAGCTTGAGCGGCCACGCCCGGTGCCGCTCCAGATCGCCGAGCGTTGCATCAAGATCGCCGGTGGCAACCCGTCCCTTTGACCAGTTAAGCCGCCATTGCGCCGCGGCGACGGTGCGCAGCGGGACTACCGCCAGATCGGGCAACGCCAGATCCGCCTCCACCGCAGCGGCCAGCGCATCATAGTGCCGCCAGGGATGAAAGATGCGGGCCAGCGGGTACCAGTAGTAGGGTACGTCGTGATTGCCCGGCTCCAGGGTGACCGGCACTGGCAACTGAGCGAGCCACTCGCGCGCCAGCGCAAATTCGCGCGCGGTTCCGCGCATCGTCAGATCGCCGGTGCACAGCACGGCGGCGGGGCGTTCGCGCGAGATCTCGGCCATGAACCAGTCGAGCGCGGCGCGATCCTCGTAACCGAAATGCAGGTCACTGACGTGGAACAACACCAGCGGCGCAGGCATCAGATCCGCCCCGACAGGATCAGCCAGGCCGAAGCCAGATTGACCGCGCTGTAGATCCCGTAAAACAGCGCCCAGACCAGCGAACCCGAAGCGATCATCAGCAGGGAGCCCAGCAGCATGATGAACTCCACCGCCAGACTGAACTTGCCGCCAAGCAGGCTGAAAAACCACGGCACACTGCCCAGCAGCGGATGATTGCTCTGCAGCACCGCCTTGTGTGCAGCAAAATTGCCGATCCCCAGCAGAAAGACGAACAGCAGGCCCATGGCGCCACTCTTAGCCGAGTCGCTGCGCTTGGCCAGACCGATTGCGGTTAGGTGTGTTATTTATACAATACACTCGGCGGTGCTGGTTGGCGGTTCGTCGGGTTTTGCCGCCGCTCGTCCGGCGCAGCGCGGCCGGGGTCGAGCAGTGCTGGAGCCTGCCCCCGCGCCAGCTATCCCCGGATCAGGCGCACGGCCCAGTCCCCATGCTCCGCGCGCCGCACCGTCCACCCGAAAGGTAAACTGCCATGAACCGTTCACTCACCGCCGCCATCGCCCTCACCTTTGCTTTGACCGGCGTGGCCGGCCTCGCCCAGGCCCAGTCGGCCGCACCTAGAAACGCCCCAGAAACCACTGAAGTGCGCTTCGCCGATCTCAATCTGTCGAGCCCGGCTGGACAGGCCGCGCTTGATCGCCGGGTCGAAGGCGCCGCCCGGCGGGTTTGCGAAACGGCAACACTGGTCGGCAGCCGCGCCGCCTATCGCATCGAAGAAGGCCGCTGCAAGGCCCAGGTTCGTCAACAGGTTGCCGCTGCCTTGCCCCGGTAAGGCAGCGCCGAACGAGCCCGGGGCACTCCAGTCCCCCCGCCCCGGGTTCGTTTTTTACTTGCGGTCAGCTACCTGCCGGCCATCGCCTTGGCTTTGGAAAGATAGGTCCGGCCGATCCGCACAAGCGTGCCGTCTTCCAGTTCGGCCGACCAAACCCCCAACCCATCATGGCGCAGGCCCCTGATCCGGTCACGCCGCAGGATGGTCGAACGGTGGAGCCGGATGAACCGTTCCGGATCGAGCCGCGCTTCGAGCCCAGAGACGGTCTGAAGCAACAGGTAAGAGCGGCTCGCCACGTCCTTTTGCCCAACATGCAGCCGCACATAATCACGCTCGGCGTCGATCCGGTCGACATCTTCGGCCGAGATCCGCAGCAGTTCGGAGCGATACGGCACCCAGAATTCGCTCAGCCAATCCCCACCACCGCCAGCGCGCTCACCGCGCCGCGCGATCGCCCGGGCCACGGCCCGTTCCAGCCGTTCAGGCGTGACTGGCTTCAAGACATAGTCGACCGCTTCGAGATCAAAGGCTTCGACTGCGAAATTGTCATGCGCGGTAACGAAAATCACCGCCGGAGCATCGTCCTGCCGGGTCAGGGCGCGGGCCACGGCCAGCCCGTCAAGCTCGGGCATGGTCATGTCGAGCAGGACCAGATCGGGCGCCAGCGCGCC
>VFKS01000475.1 GCA_009885425.1 Novosphingobium sp. | reverse complement strand
GCTGGCAAATCGTCGCCTTGCTGGCCGCGCTCAACGGCCTGGCCGCGCGGAGCGAGAAGACCGGCGGCCGGCTGGCCGGAATAGCCATGGCGCTGGGTCTGACGATCAGCCTGGAACTGCTGCCGATCGCCGCGCTGATCGGCACGGTTCTGGCGCTGCGCTGGCTGCTGGATCCCAAGGCCAAGGCGCTGTGCCTGCACTATATCCGTACGCTGGCAGTGACTGCGCTGCTGGCCTTCGCCGCGACCCGCTGGATCGCCGATCTGGCGCCGCATTGCGATACGCTGTCTCCGGCCTACCTCGCCGCACTTCTGGCGGCCGCAAGCGGGCTGAGCCTGCTCGGCCTGGCCTCGCCTATTCCGCGCGCCGCGCTGGCCATCGCTATGGCAGCGATTGCAGCGGCGGCAGTGGCCGTGCTGCTGGCCCTGGCGCCGCAGTGCTCACGCGGGCCGTTCGTGATGCTCGATCCGCTGGTCCAGCAGTTCTGGTACGCCAATATCCGCGAAGGGATGCCGGTCTGGCGGCAAGACCTCGGCGCCGCACTGCGGCTGGTGGTGCCGCCGCTTGTGGGGCTCTATGCCGCAGTCCAATTGTGGCAGCGCAACAGCGGCTGGCTGGGGCGGTTCTGGGGCGAGTACGCTCTGATCATGGCCGGAGCCTTGGCGCTGGGGCTGGTGGTCAGCCGCTCGGCCGGGTTTGCTGCCGCGCTTGGTGCCATTCCGCTGGGCTGGCTGCTGCGTGACTGGATTGTCCGGGCACGGGCCATGCGCTTTGCGCCCAAACGGATCGGCCTGATCGCTGTGGCGGTGCTGGTGGTGTTGCCCGACCTGCCGCTGATGGCTGGGCGCGTGCTGGATCGAACCGGCCCCGCAGCCTCTCCCTCGGCCCAATTCGTCTGCGATATTCCCAAGGCCGGCCCGGCGCTTGGCGCTGTCGCGCCCGCCACGATCTTTGCCCCGATCGACAACGGGCCGATGCTGCTGCTCCACAGCCGGCACAAAGTGGTGGCGACGGCGCATCACCGCGCCCCGCAAGCGTTGCATGATGTCATTGCCGCTTTCACAGCCGATCCGGCCAAAGCCGAGGCGATCGTGCGCGGTCGCAGGGCGCGTTATGTCGCGATTTGCCCGGGCTTGGCCGAAGCCGCGATTTACCGCAAGGCCGCCCCGCAAGGCTTGATGGCGCAGCTCAGCGCGGGGCAGGCGCCAAGCTGGCTCGAGCCGGTGGCGATGCCCAAAGACAGCGGGCTATTGGTCTGGGCAGTCAAGCCTTAGAACTTCTCCAAGGTCACTTCCATCTTGCGGAAGCCGTGGACGAAGTTGGCGCGCACCCGCTCGACCTTGCCGGTGACGTTCACCCGCATCCGCCGCTTGTGCATCTCTTCCATCAGGATCTTGAGCTGTAATTCGGCCAGCCGCGCGCCGACGCAGCGGTGAATGCCGTACCCGAACGACAGGTTCCGGCGCGCGTTGTCGCGGTTCAGGATCACCTTGTCGGGATCGGTAAAGACCTCTTCATCGCGGTTGGCCGAAATGTACCACAGGATCAGTTTGTCACCCTTTTTGACCTGATGACCGAACAGTTCGGTGTCAGCGGTTGCGGTACGGCGCATATGGGCCAGCGGAGTCTGGAACCGGATGATTTCCTGGACTGCATTGGGGATCACCGCAGGATCGGCCTCAAACAGCGCGCGCTGATCGGGGAAGCTGTCGAGCCCGTGGATGATCCCTGACATGGTGTTGCGGGTGGTATCATTGCCGCCGACGATCAGCAGGATCAGGTTGCCCATGAATTCCTGCGGGCTCATGTGGTTCATCGCATCGGAATGGATCATCATCGAGATCAGATCGCGGGTGGGCTCCTTGCCCATCCGGTCAATCCAAAGCGTCTTGAAATAGTGGGCCATCTCCTGGAAAATTTCCCAGCGGGTCTCATTCAGTTCGCGCGCAAAGCTCAGTTCTGCGTCTCCGGCCCAGTCCGACCAGTAGGTCAGCAGGCGGCGGTCTTTCCACGGAAAGCCGAACAGCAGTGCCAGCATGCCCGTTGTCAGTTCAACCGAAACCTTGTCGACCCAGTCGAACTGTTCGCCATAGGGCAACGAATCCAGCGTGGTGGCCGTGCGCATCCGCACTTCCCCGGCCAGTCTGTCGATCTCGGCCGGGGTAAAGGCCGGGGCGACGGTGCGGCGTTGGCCGGTGTGCTCGGGCCGGTCCATCGCGATAAACATCGGCAGGCGGCGCTCGGCCAGCTGTTCCGGGGTCACATCGGCGGGTGGTTCGGTGATAGTGATCCCGCCGTTCTCCCATGACGAGGAAAACAGTTCGGGCAGCGCCTCGACGTGCTGGATCGCCTTGGAAGTGGTGATGTTCCAGTAAGGCCCATAGGGCGATTCGGGCACGAAGTTTACCGGCTCATTCGCGCGCATTTCGGCGAAAATCGGCTGCCAGCGATCCTCGACATAGATGTCACTGCGCGAAACGTCGCGAGGGTGGGTGGACTTGGGCAGTTCCTGTCCGTGATCCTTGAGCCAAGCCTCGAACGCCTCGGTCGCGGTCGGCGAGGTGCGATAGGTGAACGGTTCGGGGCTGGTTGCCTGAGTGGCCATCGCGTTTCTCTCCACTGCCCGCACCTTTGGCGGATACGTTGCTTCCAGAGACTTATCCAGCTTAACTTACCGAAATGTCAATAGTGGGGCGATGAACTGCCGATCGCCAACGTCAGGCCGCGCGGAACCGCTGCAGCAACCCGCGCTTCTTCTCGGTTCCGGCTGGGCCGCTTTGCATCACCCGCTTTTTGAACAGCGCCGCCCCAGCGCGGACCAGCAGCGCAACCCACAGCAGCTGCCACCAGACGGCGACGGCATGGGGCCATAGTTCGGCATGTTGCGCACCGTAGGCGAGCATCGCAAAGGGCGAGGAAAATGGCACTGCCATCGCCAGCTTCTCGACCCAGGTGCCGGGCATGGCCACCGCAAAGTTGGCGAACAGGAAGTTGAGCAGTTGCAAGACAGTAACCGGCATCGACAGCGTCTGCACTTCGCGCACCGTGGTGGCGAGCGAGCCGATCGCCAGGAAGATCGAGCCGAGCAGCAGATAGCCCATCGCAAAGTAGATCACCCCCAGCGCCAGGAACATAGGCCAGCCGATCGCCGGAGCCGGATAGTTGGTCACACCGTTACCCAGCCCGAACCACAACGCGCTGCCGGCCAGTCCCCAAACCGCGATCCCGACCATCGAGACCGCCAGCATCGCAAACAGTTTGCCCATGAACACCGCATCCATCGGGATCGCTGCGGCCAGCACTTCGATGATCTTGTTGCCCTTTTCCTCGACCAGATTGGACAGCACCATCCCGGCCAGGATCGTCATCAGCATGAACAGCACCATTTGTCCGATCTGGGCGGTAGAGCGCTGGCCCGAGGTCTGATCGGCTGTCGAGGTCGCAATGCCCGCCAGCGTCACCGGCGGAAACACTGTTGGTCCGCGCCCCAGCGCATGGGCCGCGAGCAACCCGACCCGGCCCTGCCAATCGGCGATCCGGCCGTCCGGCCCGGTCAACACCGGTCGTTCCAGTGTGCCGGTGACAATCGCGGCCAGATTGGCGCGGTTGCTTTTCATTTCGGCGACCGGATCGAAGACTTCGCCGGGCTTGATTTCGCGGATCACCACCAACGTCGGCATCGAGGCGCCGATCTGCTGGGCCAACACCCGCTGGGCCTTGACCATCGCGGCGGCATCGGCCGGCGCCATCGCCACGCCCAGTTCGGGCCGGCTGGCGTTCTGGCGGACCTGCTGCCCGATCCCGCCCGCCAAGCTCATCAGCCCGATCATAAACAGTGGGCCGAGCAGGAAGAAGATGAAACTGCGCGAAAACAGGATCGCAGTGAAATCGCGCCGGGCGATGACATAGGCTGCGGCGAGGCGCGAGAGGCGGCCATTCACGGGGGCAGTGCTCATTATTCGGCCTCCTCAGGTTCTGCTTCCAGCGCGCGGGCGGCCGCTTCGCCGGCAATCGCGACAAAGGCATCGTGCAGGCCCGCGCGCTCGATCGAGAGCGAGAGGATCCCGGCCTCGCCTTCGATCAACGCGCGCAGCAACGGCTCGATCCCGGTTTCGGGGAGCGAGAAATACCAGTGGCGGCCTTCGTGGCGGGCGTCAGTGGGCAGCGCATTGCGCCACACGCCGTCCTGCTCACGCGTTTCGAGCCGCACTTGAGGCCGGATCCGATCACGCGCGACATCGACCGGCCCTGCAAACGGGACCTTGCCCCCGGCGATAATCGCCACTTCATCACACAATCGCTCGGCATGGGCGATCACGTGAGTGGAGAAGATCACCGTGGTGCCTTTTGCGGCCAGCGCTCGGATCATCCGTTCGAGCTTGCCCTGATTGAGCGCATCAAGCCCTGAGAACGGCTCGTCAAACACCACCAATTTGGGTTCGTGGACCAGCGTGCCGAGCAGCTGGACCTGCTGGGCCATGCCCTTGGACAGCTGGCGGATCTGCCGGTCGATCGCATAGCCCAGTCCGTTTTCCTCAAGCAACTGCTTGCCCCGCCGCCGCCCTTCGGCCAGCGGCAGACCGCGCAGTGCACCCAGAAAACCGATCGCTTCATAGGCTTTCATCGAAGGGTACAACCCACGCTCTTCGGGCAGATAGCCGATGGTGTGGGCGATTTCGTGCGGGCGATCATGACCCAGCACCCGGCGAATGCCTTCGTCAGGATCAATGATCCCCAGCAGCATCCTGAGCGTGGTGGTTTTGCCCGCGCCATTGGGACCAAGGATCCCATAGATCGATCCTTCGGGGACCGAAATATCGACGCCGTCAACCGCGGTGAAGCCGTCGAACCGCTTGACCAGCCCCCGCGCTTCAATCGCCAGCGGGCGATCCGCCGCGTTGCTCGTCATTAGTCGATCCCCTAGCTTCATTGCTCCAGCCCACTATGGAGTGCTTGTGAACAGGAGCAACAGCAAGTTTGGTTAACACCGCTACTCTGGGCCAACTCAAGCAGGATCTGATCGCCGAAGCCCGGCGGTTGGGCTTTGGCGCTTGTGCGATTGCCCCGGCGGCAGAGAACCCGCTGGCCGCCGCCCGGCTCGAGCAGTGGCTGGGCGATGGGATGCACGGCGCGATGGAGTGGATGGAAACCCGCCTCCACCACCGCCGCAGTCCGCAGGGGCTGTGGGCCGAAGCCCGCAGCGTAATTGCGCTGGGGATGAGTTACGCCCCCGAGGCCGATCCGCTGGCGCTGGCCGGATCGCCCGACCGGGCGCGAATCTCGGTCTATGCCCAAGGCGGTGATTATCACGATACGGTCAAAAAGGCCGAGAAGGCCCTGGCCCGCTGGCTGGTTGCAGAGGCCGAGCGGCGGGGCCTCGGCGCGGTTGGCGTCAAGGTGTTCGTCGATACCGCGCCGGTAATGGAAAAGCCGCTGGGTCAGGCCGCCGGGCTGGGTTGGCAGGGCAAGCACACCAATCTGGTCAGTCAGGAGCACGGCTCGTGGCTGTTCCTGGGCGCGATCTATACCACGCTGGCGTTCGAGCCGGATCAGCCGGAGCAGGACCATTGCGGATCGTGCACGGCCTGCCAGAGCGCCTGCCCGACCGCGGCCTTTCCGGCACCCTACCAGCTCGATGCGCGGCGCTGTATTTCGTACCTGACGATCGAGCTAAAGGACGCGATACCGCTGGAATTCCGCAAGGCGCTGGGCAACCGGATTTATGGCTGCGACGACTGTCTGGCGGTCTGCCCGTGGAACAAGTTCGCGCAGAGCTCCGCCGCGATGCAGGCGTTCCTGCCCCGCGCCGAACTGGCCGCGCCCAAGCTGGCGGACCTGCTGGCGCTCGACGACGCCGGTTTCCGCAAACTGTTTTCCGGCTCCCCGATCAAGCGGATCGGGCGCAACCGCTTTGTCCGCAACTGCCTCTATGCCGCCGGGAACAGCCGCGATGCAGCGCTGCTGGAACCGGTTCGGGCGCTGTTGAACGATCCCGACCCGGTTGTCGCAGAGGCATCCATCTGGGCCCTTGCTGAACTGACGGCCTAACGCCCCAGCAAATTTCGCGCCTGACTGGCCAATTGCGCCAGCATCGCCGGGGCCACCGGAACGGCGGTCTGCGCGCGGGCAACGACGTTTCGGAACTGGGCGATACCCTCGCCTTGCGCTTCGGCCCAGCGCGCAACCGCTATGGCGGGATCGCATTTGCCGGCCATCGTCCGGCGCAGGAAGTCGATCCGCATCTGCTGGAAATCGCGAGCCAGGCCGTTGACCAGCAAGCGTTCCCACGGGTCCGACGGGCTCATCCGGGCGGCGGTCTGCTGGGCCCAGTCGAGCCGCAAGCGTGTGCCCAGATCGCCGAACGCGGCAGTGATTGCCCGGGCCATGCAGCCGGTTTCGCGCGCCAATTGAGCGATCCCGACCGAGCCATCGACATCCTGCAATTGCACCACCAGCGCGGCTTCAGTTGGCGGCGCCCCAGCTTCGGCCAGCGCATCGCGCATCCGGCCCGATTGGGCACGCACTTCGTGCGACAGCAGGCTATCAGGATCGTGGGTCAATTCGGCCACGCCGACCTGCAAGGTGGCCACCAGTTTGGACGGTTCACAGGTGTGCCCGCCAATCCGCAGCAGGTCAGCGATATGGTCGGACAGCGCGGCTGCGGCGCGGTCAAACAGCATGATCCGGGCGCCTTCGCTCATCGGCGCGGTTTCAAGCCTCTGCCAGGTTGCGGCCATGCCGAACAGCTGTTCTGCTGCGACGAAAGCAGCAGCAGTCTGGGCCAGGCTAGCGCCTTCTTCTTCGGCCAGTTCAAATGGATGGATCAGCCCGAGCCGGTTGACCAAGCGGTTGGCGAGCTTGGTCGCGATAATCTCGCGCCGCAGTCGGTGATCGAGAATATCGCGTTTGAACTTGACCCGCATCGGTTCAGGGAACGCAGCCAGCAGTTCGGCCTCAAGCCCCGGATCATCGGGCAGCGGAGAGGCTTCGATGGCCGCCTGAAGCGCCAGTTTGGCGCTCGACAGCAGCACTGCCAGCTCGGGCCGGGTCAGCCCCCGGCCATCAGCGGCGCGGCGCTGATAGGCTTCGGCCTCGGCCAGCCCTTCGGTCTTGCGGTCCAGCTGGCCCGAAGCTTCGAGCGTCTCGATCAGCCGCAAATGCGATGCGGTCGCCGCAGATCCGCCAGCCTGGGCAATCGACAGCGCCAGCGCCTGCAGCCGGTTGTCTTCGAGCACGATTGCCGAAACCTCGTCGGTCATGCTGGACAGTAGCTTGACCCGCGCCGGCTCGGTCAACCGCCCGGCACGCTTGGCCCCGGCCAGCGCGATCTTGATGTTGACCTCGTTGTCCGAGCAATCGACCCCGGCTGAATTGTCGATAAAATCGGTGTTGATCCGCCCGCCGTGCTGGGCGAATTCGATCCGGCCGGCCTGGGTGGTGCCCAGATTGGCCCCTTCGCCGATCACCTTGCAACGCAGATCGGCCCCGTCGACCCGCAAGCCATCGTTGGCCGGATCGCCGACAGCGACGTTGTTTTCAGCGCTGCTTTTCACATATGTGCCGATCCCGCCGAACCACAGCAGGTCGATCTCGGCCTTGAGGATCGCGGTGATCAGGCTGTCGGGATCAATGGTTTCGGCTTCGATCCCCAGCGCTTCGCGGACTTCCTTGCTTAGCGGGATTTCCTTGGCGCTGCGTGGGAACACCCCGCCGCCCTTCGAGATCAGCTTCTTGTCGTAATCGTCCCAGCTGGAACGCGGCAGCGCAAACATTCGTGCGCGCTCGGCATGGGATTTGGCTGCATCGGGATTAGGATCGAGGAAGATGTGGCGGTGATCGAAGGCCGCGACCAGTTTGATCGCCTTCGACAGTAGCATCCCGTTGCCGAACACATCGCCCGACATATCCCCGCAGCCCGCGACCCGGATCGGATCGGCCTGCACATCGACCCCCATTTCAAGGAAGTGGCGCTGGACCGAAAGCCATGCCCCCTTTGCAGTGATCCCCATCGCCTTGTGATCATAACCCTTCGATCCGCCGCTGGCGAAGGCATCGTCGAGCCAGAAATCGTGCTCCTCGGCAATCGCATTGGCGGTGTCAGAGAAGGTTGCGGTGCCCTTATCAGCGGCGACCACGAAATAGGGGTCTTCCCCGTCCCGGATTGTCACATCGGCGGGATGGACCACTTTGCCATCGACGATATTGTCGGTGATCGACAGCAGGGTGCGGATGAACAGCTTGTAGCTTTCCTTACCCTCAGTCAGCCAGCCGTCGCGCCCACCAGTTTCGGCGCGCGACGGATCGGGCAGCTGCTTGGGATAGAACCCGCCTTTGGCACCGGCCGGAACAATCACCGCGTTCTTGACCTTTTGGGCCTTCATCAGCCCGAGCACTTCGGTGCGGAAATCGTCGCGCCGATCGGACCAGCGCAGACCGCCGCGCGCCACCGGGCCAGAGCGCAAGTGAATCCCTTCAACCCGCCGCGAATAGACCGAAATCTCACGCCAGGGTAACGGTTTGGGCAGGCCCGGAACCATGCTGGAATCGAGCTTGAAGGCCAGCGCTTGAGCCCCTGCCGGGGCAAAGGCATTGGTCCTGAGCGTCGCTTCGACCAGGCTGCGGAACTGGCGCAGCAGCCGGTCATCGTTGATCGCAGTGACCTGGGCGAGGCCCGCCCGGATCGCGTCTTGCGCAGCACTTTCGGCCTTGGCCCGGTCACCCTTGAAGGCCGGATCGTGGCGGCAGGTGAACAGCGCGATCACGCCGCGCGTTACAGTAGGGGCATGCTGCAAGGCATCGACCGCGGTCGGCACCGAATAGTTGAGCCCGGCCTGCCGCAAATAGCGATACCACGCCCGCAGCCAGTTGGCCTGCCGTGCACCCAGCGCCGCTGCAGTGATAAGGCGGTTGAACGGATCATCTTCGGCGTCGCCGTTGAGCACTTCGGAAATCGCGGGTTCGATCTCACCGGCACGGCCCAGCAGCGCGGCGGGTTCCAGCCCGGCTGGCGCCGCCAATACGAAATCGTGGATCGTCCCCAGCTTGCCGCCATCAAGTTCGGTCGGCACGTCTTCGATCACCCGGAAGCCGAAATTCTCCAACGCGGGAACTGCATCAGACAGCGCCAGCGAGCCGCTGCGCTGATAGAGCTTGAGCCGCAGCACGCCGGGTTCGTCCCCGGCCACCTTGTGAAGCCTGGCATCGCGCAGCGGGCCGTCCTCGCCATCGCCCGCAACGCGGCGGAGACGGGCGATGTCGATGGCAGCTTCAGCGGCGCCATAAGCGGTACGGTAGGCCAGCGGGAAGGATTCGGCATAGCGGCTGGCCATGGCGGCCGCGCGTGACGGTTCTTCGCTCGCAGCAATCTCAGCCTCGACCGCATCGGCCCAACCGCGCAGTATCGCCCCAAGCCGGGCATCGAGCGCGGCTTCATCGGGTAGAGTGGCCACTTCGGGCAGATCGAGCACGAACCGAATCAGCGCGAGATTACCGTCGATCGCTGTGCTCCAATCGAGCAAAGGCGCGTTCGCCGCTTCAACCAACATCGCGGCAACCTGCAATCGGGTGGCGGTCGACATCAGATCGCGCGGAACCCAGACGAAGGCAAACAGATGCCGTTCGAGCGCCGCGCAAACCAGTGCCAGCTTGGGCCGGGGCCGATCGGTCAGGCTCATCGTCGCGGTGGTGATCCGCTCGATCTCGGCATCGCTGAAGCTGACCATCAGATCGTGTGGCAGCTGGGTCAGAACATGGGCCAGCGTCTTGCCGGCATGGCCTTGCGCCGAAAAACCGAACCGCTTGGCGAGGTCAGCCAGATGCGAGCGAAGCCGCGGAACCTGCGTTGGCGAAGCGGCCAGCGCAGCGCTGGTCCAGATCCCGGCATGGACCGACAGTGCAGCCAGGCGGCCTTTCACATAGCGCGGCAGGATAAACAGATCGAGCTGGGTGCGGCGGTGGACCTGCGCGATCAGGTTGCTCTTGACGATCAGCGGCACCCGGGCGCCCTTTTGCTGATCTTCAAACCAGGCAAAGGCGCGGTCATAAGAAATCGGGCCGAGCAAGGACTTGGCGCTTTTGCGGCAAATTCCCAGCGCTTCGCTCTGGCTGCCATCGCGATTGCGGGTGACATGGCCCAGCTGGGTCAGCATCCCGTCCTTGAACCAACGCAACAGCGCGGCGCCTTCGCTGTCGGCGCAGCCATCGGCGTCGATCGCCATGACGTCCTGCATCTTGGGCCAGTCCTGCACCGCCACCCGAACATCGGCCAGCGTCGCTTCAAGCGCCTGTTCGAGCGCGCGGCGCTGGCGGGCATCGGCGCGGCTGGTCTCGATATAGACCATCGATTCGCGCTTTTCCCCGGCCGCATCGCCCTCGACCACATCGCTCAGCTTGCCCTTGGCGTCGCGCCGCACCGCCAGCACCGGATGGAGCAGCCGGTCAATCGCCAGACCGTGAGCGGCAATTGTCGCCGCGATCGAATCGACCAGAAACGGCATGTCATCGTTGATCAGGGCCAGCCGCATGAACCGTTCGCCGGCCGCGCCAGCAATCGATTCGATCACGATGGCAGCGGTTCCAGCGGCCCGATTGTCCGCCGCCGCGACCATGAATTCGGCGGCTTTGTCCAGTCCGCCAACGCCAAAGGGCTCATCCCCCGGCAACAGCGAAACCGACAGACGCGCCGCCATGGCTTTGGTCAGGGCGGACTTAGAACTCTTCTGGGAACTCATTGGGGCGGCTCCTCAGGCAGCCGAAGCCGCCACTCCTGCGTGTTATATTGTTGCTAACTTACGTAGCATTCGAACTAACCCTAGGCCAAACTGGTCTCACTCGCAACCACAATGCCCCTAGGGAATTAGGCCTAAGCCAAGGCTTTCGCGGTTAGTTCCAGGGAGCGACGACGCATTGCGGGATCAAATGTCGCGCCCGAAACAATGATTTCGTCTGCCCTGGTCCGTTCAATGAACTGTGCGATATCGCTACGGACTTTCTCCGGTCCACCGACTGCGCTGGCCTGGCGCATATGTTCCAGCATCGCCAGCTGGCCCGGCGGTAGGGTCTGGCGATAACCCGCAACCGGCGGTTTCAGCTTGCCCGGATTGCCCGATCGCAGCGCAACAAAGCTCTGGTCC
This sequence comes from Novosphingobium sp., assembly GCA_009885425.1. Lineage (GTDB taxonomy): Bacteria > Pseudomonadota > Alphaproteobacteria > Sphingomonadales > Sphingomonadaceae > Novosphingobium. Next base: position 4,868 of record VFKS01000475.1, on the reverse strand, counting down.
ATCGAAGTGCCAAGCAGCGCGGCTTCCTCATCATCGTCGGCCGCAATCACGGTCATCGCCGCCATCACATACGGCCGCTCGAGCGATGCCGATGGGACAAACCGCTGGCGATAGAGCGCCAGGGCCTGATCGAGATAATCGGGCGCAAAGTGCGAGGCGAAGGCATAGGGCAGGCCCAATGCGGCCGCCAGACTGGCCCCGAAAAGGCTCGAGCCGAGCACCCACATCTCGACCGGCGCGCCATAGCCCGGTGTCGCCCGGATCGGCAGCGCCGGATCGCCGCTCAGCAGCGCGCGCAGTTCCATCACGTCCTGCGGGAAATGCTCGGCCGCGCGGCCCAGATCCTTGCGCAGTGCCTGACCGAACCGGGCATCGGCCCCCGGCGCCCGGCCCAGACCCAGATCGATCCGGCCCGGAAACAGCGCATCGAGCGTGCCGAACTGTTCGGCAATCACGAACGGATTGTGATTGGGCAGCATGATCCCGCCTGCGCCGATCCGGATCGTGCTGGTCGCTGCGCCGATATGCCCGAGCACCACCGAAGTCGCGGCCCCGGCGACGCCTTCCATCGCGTGATGTTCGGCCACCCAGAAGCGATTGTAGCCTTGCGCTTCCGCGACCTGCGCCAACGCTGCCGCCTCGGCCAACGCCTCGCCCACAGTGCCGCCTTCGCGCACCGGGACCAGATCAAGGACGGATAGCTGGATCACTTGGGCAGTGATGCGTCCGCCGGACCCAATTGGTCAAGGTAAGCTTGCGCGGTCTTGGCCGAAGGGCTGCCCGGCGCGGCTTTGATCACCGACAGCCAGCTCTTGCGCGCCGCCTCATCATGCCCCGAAAGCACCGCAATCACGCCCGCTTCCAGCCCGATTTCGGGATCGACCGGAAACAGTTGCGCGGCCCGCTCGATCTGCATCTGCGCCTCGGCCAATTTGCCCTGACGGCGTGATAGCGTGGCCGATAGCAGCCAGGCCTGATGGTTGTCCGGCGCCGCAATTCGCGCTTCGGCGAGGGCGGCGGCAGCTTCATCAGGCCGGTCAAGCGCAACCAGCGCGCGGGCCCGGTCGATCTCGATCCCGCCGCGCTGCTTGGCGTCGAGGCCGCTCAAGGCATCGCCGCGCGCCAGATCAAGCGCCGCCAGTGCCTTCGCTGGTTCTTCACCCGCGAGCAGGGCGTTGCCTGCCAGCGCGGCAAGCCGGGCCCGTTCATCGGCTTCATTGGCCGGGGTATCTTCACGGGCTGACAAGAACATCGGCGCTGCTTCGGCATAGCCTTCGATCCGGACCAACGCCATGCCATGGCACTGCTTGGCCCCGGCGCGGTCCTTCATCGACTTGGCACCAGCCAGCCAGTTCTGTGCGACCTCGATCGCATCAGATGGCCGGGTCATTGCCAGATCGAGGCACTGCCCCAGCAAGTCGGGCTTGGTCAGTTCGGGTGAGGAAGGCGGGGCCACGGCAGCACTCTTGGGCTTGGGGATCTGCAGCGGCGCCTGCGGCAGCGCGCCGCCGGGGCCGATCTGGGCGATCAGCGGGAGGAGAAAGAAAGATAGCGGCATGGGCGGTTCCGGTCGTTCAGTCCAGCGCAGCAAGGGTGCGCAGCAGCAAAGCAATGTCGCAATCGCGGCTCAGGCGGTGATCGCCGTCCTTGATCAGGGTCACCTGCACATCGCCTGAACGCAGCGCCTTGGCGAGGCGCAAGGCGACTTCCCACGGAACATCCGGATCCTGTTGGCCCTGCAGCAGCCGCACCGGACAGCCAATCGCGATTTCCGTACCGAGCAGCAGGTTGGACTGACCATCGACCCAGAACCCGGCAAAGGTCAGCGTGGGCTGCGGGCCATAGGCGTTTTCTTCGAACACCGTTTCACCGGACAGCAGTTCGGCTTGCTGTTCGTCGCTAAAGCCCCAGGCGGTGAAATCAGGCGCCGCCGCGATCCCGACCAGAGCGGCAATCCGGTCCGGGATCTGCAAAGCCACCAGCAGCATCAACCAGCCGCCCATTGACGATCCGATCAGCACCACCTGTCCCGGACAATGGGCCGCAATCAGCGAGCACACCTCATCCCGCCAACGGCTGAGCGTGCCCTCGGCAAAGTCACCGTCGCTCTCCCCGCAGCCCGAATAATCGAGCAGCAAGCAGTCCCGTCCTTGCCTCACGGCCCAGTCGATCACCGCACAGGCCTTGCTCCCGGCCATGTCCGACATATAGCCCGGCAGGAACACCAACGTCGGCCCGGCGCCCTCGCAATGCCGAAACGCGATCCGGCGGCCATCGGGTAGAGGGTGAAAGCGGACCTTGGTCATTGCCGCCTCCTGCCTTGACGGCGAGCACTAATCAATCCTGCCATTGCCGTGTCACTTTTGTCCGTTAGTCTGGCGCAAGGATCTGGGAGAACCATATGACCGCCGCCAAGCCCGCAGCTGCGCCCGAAACGCCCGCGCTGACCGCGAGCCGCCGCAATGCGCTGAAGCTGGGCTTGCTGGGGCTAGGCGGGCTGGCTGGAGCTCCGGCTCTTGCGCTGGGGTCGAAAGGGTTCACCCACGGGGTCGCCAGCGGCGAGCCGGGCCCGGCCCAAGTGTTGCTGTGGACGCGCTACCTGTCGGACCAGGAAACCACGTTGAAGTGGGAACTTGCCGAGGACGCCGAGTTCACCCGGATCGCGGCGGCGGGCGATTGCATCGCCTCCCCCGCCAACGATTGCTGCGCCAAGGCCTGGGCCAAGGGACTGAAGCCGGGCCAATGGTATTACTACCGCTTCATTTCCCCGACGGGCGAAAAATCGGTGGCGGGGCGGACTAAGACCCTGCCGGTGGGCAAAGTGCCGCGCTTCAAGATGGCGGTGTTTTCCTGCTCGAACTATGGTTTCGGTTGGTTCAACGCCTATGGCCACGCGGCCGAGGCGGGCGATTTCGATTTGGCCCTGCACCTTGGCGATTACTTCTATGAGTACAAGCGTGGCACCTACCCGAGCGAAAAGCAGGGATTGACCGAACGACTGCTGCCAGTGAACGAAAGCGTCACTCTGGCTCAATACCGCGAACGACTGGCGACCTATCGGGCCGATCCGGACTTGCAACGGCTGCACCAGCTTTACCCCACCGTGACCGTCTGGGACGATCACGAAGTGGCCAACGACACCTGGCGGGACGGGGCCGAAAACCACGATCCCAGCGAGGGCGACTGGGCGGTGCGCAAGGCCGCGGCGGAAAAAGCCTACCGCGAATGGCTGCCGGTTTCAGATGATGATTACGCAGCCTACGAAGTAGGCAATCTGGCGACTTTGTTCCGGCTCGAAACCCGGCATCTGGCCCGCGAAAAGCCATTTGAGCTGGACGCGGTCTTCGATGCCGCCGCGCCGGGGCAGGCCGATGCGGCGCTGGCCGCCTTCCGCGACGGGGCCTGGCGCGATGCTTCGCGCGGGCTGCTGGGGGCCGGGCAAGAGGGCTGGCTGGCGCGCGGCCTCAAGGCTTCGGCCAAAGCGCACAAACCCTGGCAGGTGCTGGTCCAGCAGATAATCGTGGGCCAGCTCGCGATGCCGACCAATCTGGCCGAAGGAATGGCAGCGGATTCGCCCGACTGGCTGAAAAAGCGGATCCAGATCTCGACCGCGGCTTCCAGAAACGGTCTGCCGATGAACATGGATGCGTGGGATGGTTATCCCGCCGGGCGTGACCGATTGCTGAAGGCCTCGCTCAATGCCGGGGCCAACCTGCTGGTCCTGACCGGCGACACCCACAACGCCTGGGCGTTCGATCTGGATCACAAGGGCGCCCGCGTCGGCGTCGAAATGGCCGGGCATTCGGTCACCTCGCCCGGCGCGGAAAGCTCGGTCCGGTGGCGCAAACCCGATGCGCTCGCTGCCGATATCATCGCGCACAACAGCCAGCTCAAGTGGTGCGACACCGCGCAGCGCGGGTACATGGCGGTCGAGCTGACCCCCAAATCGGCGACCAGCGAATGGCGCTTTCTGGCCACGGTTCGCCAGAAAGGCACCGCGCTGGCCGGAACCAAGCGGATGACGGTGCTGGCCGGGCAGCGGCGGTTTACGCCTTCTTGACGTTGGCTGGGCTAGGGCTGGGGCATGGCTGAGCGGTATGAACGACTGACCGAATGGTTCGCGACCACCCGGACCGCGCTGGCGCTGCTCTGGGCGCTCTACCTGATCCCGCGCGCGCTGCTGATCCTGCTCGATGTCCAGCCCTGGTCGGATTCGGCTTATTATTTTGAGCGGGCCGGGGAACTGGCCGCAGGCCAAGGCTATATCTCACCCGAAGGCCAGCCGACTGCATTCTGGCCACCAGGCTGGCCATTGGCGCTCAATCTGGCGTTCAAGGCGTTCGGCGCTTCGGTGCCGGTGGTCGGCCTGTTCAATCTGGTGTTTGCCGGATTTAGCGCCGCACTGCTGTTGCTATTGGCGCGGCGGATCACGGGGTCAGAACTGGCCGCGCGGCTCGCGCTGCTGCTGATCGCGCTGTATCCCAACAACGCCGCCTATGTCCCGCTGGCGCTGACTGAAGTGTTTTATACCGCGCTGCTGCTGGCAATCTGCTGGCTGCTGGTCGAACAGCGCCATTTGCTGTGGCTGGCGGGCGCCGGTCTGCTGCTGGGCCTCGCCACACTGGTCAAGGCGCAAACTTTGGTGGTGGTGCCGCTAGTGCTAGGGATTGCGCTGTTGCGGGCGCCAAAATTCTGGGCAGAGGTGCCGGGAACGATCGCCAAGGGGCTGGCGCTGGGCGCCTTTGCCGCGCTGGTGGTTGCGCCGTGGAGCCTGCGCAATGAGCGGGTGCTGGGTCAGGTCGTGCTGGTCTCGACCAACGGCGGGGTAACGCTCGCCACCGGCAACAATGCCAGCGCGACCGGCGGCT
>VFKS01000365.1 GCA_009885425.1 Novosphingobium sp. | reverse complement strand
TGGTTGCGGTCGCTGGCGAGCGTGGCGCGGCTCATCCCAATGTCCGGTTTGAAGAAGCAGACGCAGGATCTTGGGATCCTGTGTCCTTTCGTCCCGATGTGCTGATGTCGCGCCATGGAGTGATGTTTTTCGATGCCCCGCGCGCAGCCTTTAATCATTTGCGCGGATTGGCGAAACCGGAGGCGGAGCTGTTCTTTTCGTGCTTTCGCAGCCCGCGGCTGAACCCCTGGGCGAGCGAACTGGCGGGCCTGCTTGAGCTGCCGGCTGCAAAAGATCCGACCGCGCCTGGGCCGTTCGCCTTTGCCGACGAAGGCCATGTTCGCGCGATCCTGAACGATGCCGGGTGGCAGGATGTCCAAATGGCCGAAGCCGACTTTGCCTATGTTGCCGGGGTCGGTGAAGACCCGGTTGGCGACGCGCTGCAACTGTTCAGCCGGATCGGCCCGGCCGCACCGGCCCTGCGTGCGCTGGAACCCGATGCGCGCGAACGGGCCCTCGGCTGGATGCGGGACTGGTTGGCCGAGCATCGCAGTGGCAATCTGGTGGCGCTGCCGGCGGCGGCCTGGATCGTAACAGCGCGCGCCTAGGCACTTGCCGCTGGGCGCAGCCTGCCTTATCGGCGGCGCATGACCTCGACCAACGAAATCCGCCGCTCTTTTCTCGATTACTTCGGCCGTAATGGGCACGATGTGGTGCCCTCTGCGCCGCTGGTACCCTATAACGATCCGACGCTGATGTTCGTCAACGCCGGAATGGTGCCGTTCAAGAACGTCTTTACGGGTCTGGAGAGCCGCGAAACCCCGCGCGCTGTCAGCAGCCAGAAGTGCGTTCGGGCCGGGGGCAAGCACAACGACCTCGACAATGTTGGCTATACCGCGCGGCACCATACGTTCTTCGAAATGCTCGGAAACTTCTCGTTCGGGGACTATTTCAAGGAGCAGGCGATCGTCCACGCCTGGACCCTGCTGACCCAGGACTGGGGGCTGGCCAAGGACAAACTGACCGTCACCGTCTATCACACCGATGATGAGGCCTTCGCGCTGTGGCAGAAGATCGCCGGGCTGCCCGAAAGCCGGATCATCCGCATCCCGACCAATGATAACTTCTGGTCGATGGGCGATACTGGCCCATGCGGTCCGTGCTCCGAAATCTTCTACGATCACGGTGATCACATCTTTGGCGGACCTCCCGGCAGCCCGGATGAGGACGGCGACCGGTTCATCGAGATCTGGAACCTGGTGTTCATGCAGTTCGAACAGGCCGGCGATGGCAGCCGGACCAGCCTGCCCAAGCCGAGTATCGACACCGGCATGGGTCTGGAACGGATCGCGGCGGTGCTGCAGGGCCAGCATGACAATTATGAAACCGATACGTTCAAGGCACTGATTACCGCATCGGAAAGCCTGACCGGGGTCAAGGCGGCGGGCGACCAACGGGCTAGCCACCGGGTGATCGCCGATCATTTGCGTTCAACCAGCTTCCTGCTGGCCGATGGCGTGCTGCCCAGCAACGAAGGGCGCGGCTATGTGCTGCGGCGGATCATGCGCCGGGCAATGCGCCACGCGCATTTGCTGGGCGCAAAGGATCCGCTGATGCACCGGCTGGTTCCGGCCTTGGTGCAGGAAATGGGCGCAGCCTATCCAGAGCTGGGC
>VFKS01000098.1 GCA_009885425.1 Novosphingobium sp. | reverse complement strand
GATGCTGTCCTTGGGCATGGTCGGAGCGATTCGCGCTACTGCCGCAATCGCGTGGGCGGGTTCGAGTGCGGGGATGATCCCTTCGGTGCGGCACAGCAGTTGGAAGCCCTCCAGCGCCTCGGTATCGGTCACGCTGGTGTAATCGACCCGGCCAACATCGCGCAGCCAGGCGTGTTCCGGGCCGATGCCGGGATAGTCGAGGCCTGCCGAAATCGAGTGGCCCTCGGTGATCTGGCCGTCGGCGTCTTGTAGCAGGTACGTCTTGTTGCCGTGGAGAATGCCGGGGCGTCCGCCCGCAAGGCTGGCGGCGTGTTCCTTGTCGAGGCCATGCCCTGCCGCTTCGACGCCGAGCATTTTTACCTCGGGATCGTCGAGGAACGGGTGGAACAGCCCGATCGAATTGCTGCCCCCGCCGATCGCCGCGACCAGCAGGTCGGGCAGGCGGCCGGTGCGCTTCAGCATTTGTTCGCGCGCTTCCTTGCCGATCACGCTTTGGAAATCGCGGACCAGTTCGGGGTAGGGGTGCGGGCCGGCGGCGGTGCCGATGATGTAGAATGTGTCGTGGACATTGGCGACCCAGTCACGCAGCGCCTCATTCATCGCGTCCTTCAGCGTGGCGGCGCCAGCGGTGACGGCGCGGACTTCGGCGCCGAGCAGTTTCATCCGGAACACGTTGGGGGCCTGACGCGCTACATCAGTGGCGCCCATGAAGATCACGCAAGGCAGGCCGAACCGCGCACAGACAGTGGCGGTGGCCACGCCGTGCTGGCCCGCACCGGTCTCGGCGATGATCCGGGTCTTGCCCATCCGGATGGCCAGCAGGATCTGCCCGACGCAGTTATTGATCTTGTGCGCGCCGGTGTGGTTGAGCTCGTCGCGCTTGAACCAGACCTGCGCGCCGCCGAGTTCCTCGGTGATCCGGGGTGCGAAGTAGAGCGGGCTGGGGCGGCCCACGTAATGCTCCAGCAGGTCGTCGAACTCGGCTTTGAACGCTGGATCAACTTTGGCCCGATTGTACTCCGCCTCAAG
>VFKS01000319.1 GCA_009885425.1 Novosphingobium sp. | reverse complement strand
CTTGGCATGGCGCTGTTCACAATGGTGATGGGCAATGCCTTTGCCGCTTTCCCGGTGATGACCGCCGCGATCGGCCTGCCGCTGTTGATCGGGCAGTATCACGGCGATCCCGCGGTGGTCGCCGCGATCGGAATGCTGGCGGGTTTCTGCGGCACGCTGATGACCCCGATGGCCGCGAATTTCAACGTGGTCCCGGCCGCGCTGCTCGAACTCAAGGACCGCAACGCCGTGGTCAAAGCCCAGATCCCGACCGCGCTGCCGCTGCTGGCGGTCAACATCGCGCTGATCTGGTTTCTGGCGTTCTGATGCAGCTCACACCTGAAATTGCCGCGCGGTTCATGGCGCTGACCACCGGGCATCTGACCCGCGAGTATCCGCACAAGCTCGATCACGTGATGGATGGGCCGCAAGATGTCCTCGCGCCGTCGGTCCTGCACCCGATCTTCCACGGCAGCTTCGATTGGCATTCCTGCGTCCACGGCTGGTGGCAAGTGCTCCGCCTTGCGCGGCTCTTTCCCGATCTGACCGAGGCAGCTGCGGTGCGGGCTCTGGCAGCGCGGATGCTGACGGCAGAGAACTTCGCCGCAGAATGCGCCTACCTCGACCGACCCTCGGCGCGCGGGTTTGAGCGGCCCTATGGTTGGGCCTGGGCCTTGGCCCTGCATGGCGAGATGATCTTGCACGACGCACCATGGGCGGGCCACGCTGATGGCTTTGCTCATGCCTTTGCCCGGCGTTTCGCGGCGTTCCTGCCGCTCCAGACCTATCCAATCCGCACCGGCACGCACTACAACAGCGCCTTCGCGCTGACCCTGGCGCGCGATTGGGCCGAGCAGCACGACGGCGCCTTGGCCGGCCTGATCGCGGAACGCGCGCGCCATTGGTATCTGGCCGACCGCGCGGCGCAAGCGTGGGAGCCGGGCGGCGACGAGTTCCTGTCCGGCACACTGTGCGAGGCCCTGTTGATGCGCCGCGTACTGGGCCCCGATTTCCCGGCGTGGTTCGATGCTTTCCTGCCCGATCTGGCACGGGGCGAGCCTGCCACGCTGTTCACCCCTGCCACAGTCAGCGACCGCAGCGACGGCAAGATTGCCCACCTCGATGGCCTGAACCTGTCGCGCGCCTGGTGCTGGCGCGGGATCGCCGGAGCGCTCGGCCAAGCCCACCCGATAAGCGCCGCTGCGCATGCCACTGCCGAAGCGCACCTGAACG
>VFKS01000307.1 GCA_009885425.1 Novosphingobium sp. | reverse complement strand
GCCAAAATCTTCATCCGCTCGGGCCAGGGCGGTCCCGGGGCGGTGGCGTTCCGACGTGAAATGTACGTCGAATACGGCGGCCCTGACGGCGGCAATGGCGGCAAGGGCGGCGATATCATTATCGAAGCGGTGCCGGGGCTCAATACCCTGATCGACTTCCGCTATGCCCAGCATTTCAAAGCCCCGCGGGGTGGGCACGGCTCGGGCCAGAACCGCAACGGCGCGGCTGGCAAGGACCTGCTGATCAAGGTGCCGATCGGCACCCAGCTGATTTCGGATGAAGATCGCGAAACCGTGCTGCTCGATCTGACCGAGGCAGGCCAGCGGGTCACCTTTCTGGCGGGCGGAATGGGCGGGCGCGGCAACGCCAGCTACAAAACCAGCACCAACCGCGCCCCGCGCCAGCATCAGCCGGGCGAAATGGGTGAGGAACTGTACGTCTGGCTGCGGCTCAAGCTGCTGGCTGATGCGGGCCTTGTCGGCCTGCCCAATGCCGGCAAGAGCACTTTCATCAACCAGATCACCAACACCAAGGCCAAGGTTGGTGACTATGCCTTCACCACGCTGACCCCGCAATTGGGCGTGGTCCATCACAAGAACCGCGAATTCGTGCTGGCCGATATCCCCGGCCTGATCGAAGGTGCGGCTGAAGGCGCCGGGATTGGCGACCGGTTTCTGGGCCATATCGAACGTTGCCGAGTGTTGATCCACCTGATCGACATCAATGGCACCGATCCGGCCGATGCACTGGAAATCATCGAGGAAGAACTCGCTGCCTATGGCGGCGGGCTCGACGAAAAACCGCGGTTGATTGCGCTCAACAAGATCGACACAGTCGATCGCGAACTGGTCGATGCCTTCATCAAGGAACTGAAGGCCGCAGGCGCCAAGAAGGTCTATCCGATTTCGGGCGCCACCGGGCGAGGCATGGGCGCGCTGCTCGATGCCGTGATCGAGTACCTGCCTGCCGCAACCGGGACCGAGCGTCCGGCCGGTGAGTTGGAGGAAGGTGACGACAAGGAGTGGTCGCCGATTTAACCGCCAAAGGTTGCATCGCGCGCACATTTGCCTAATCCGCAGGGCATGACGATCGCCCGCCTCTCTGATCTGGCTGACAGCGCCGCTTGCCCCCGGCTGGTGGTCAAGGTCGGCTCGTCACTGCTGGTCGGTGCTGATGGGGTTCGGCGCCAATGGCTTGAAGGGCTGGTGGCAGAGATCTCGGTGGCCAAGGCGCGTGGACAGGAGGTGATCGTGGTCTCATCCGGCGCGATAGCGCTGGGGGCGGCCAGGTTGGGGCTCGACAAGGGCGGGCGCGGCAGCCTGGCCGACGCCCAGGCCGCCGCCGCTGTGGGCCAGATCGCGCTATCGGGGCTGTGGGCCGATCTGCTCAGTGCACACGGCATTACCGCCGCGCAATTGCTGCTGACGTTGGAGGACCTTGAGGATCGCCGCCGCTACCTCAACGCCACCGCAACGCTGACCCGGCTGCTCGATGCTGGCGCGGTGCCGATTATCAATGAGAATGACAGCGTCGCCACGCAGGAAATCCGCTTTGGTGACAATGACCGGCTGGCCGCGCGGGTTGCGCAAGCGGCGCAGGCCAGCGCGGTGCTGCTACTTTCAGACGTTGACGGCCTGTTCGATCGCAATCCCGCAGCGGCTGGCGCGACCTTGCTGCCCGAAGTGCGTGGGGTCAGCGCTGAAATTCACGCGATGGCGGGCAGTGGCAGTTCTTCCGGCATGGGCTCGGGCGGGATGACCAGCAAGCTGCAAGCCGCCGAGATTGCTGAACGCGCCGGGATCGCGCTGGTGATCGCCAGCGGTCTGCACGATGCCCCGATCGAGCGGGTGACCAGCCAAGGCATCGGCACATTGTTCCTGTCGCGGCGCAAGGATGCCGGCCGCAAAGCTTGGCTGGGCGGGCGGCTGCGGCTCAAAGGCGCACTGGTGGTTGATGCCGGGGCGGCGCGGGCCTTGGGCAAGGGCTCCAGCCTGCTCGCCGCCGGGATTGTGCAGGTCGAGGGCGAGTTTCAGCGCGGCGACGCCGTGGCGGTGCGGTCTGAAAACGGCACCACGCTGGCCCATGGCCTCGCCGAGTACGATGCGCTGGAATGTGCCCAGTTGATGGGCCACCAATCGGCGCAGCACGCCGCGATTCTGGGCTATGCCCCGCGCTCTGCCGTGGTTCACCGCGATCAGATGGTGCTGCTGTGACTATCGCGGTGACCGGCGCAACCGGCTTTGTCGGGCAGGCGCTGCTCGATCGTGCGCTGGAAACCGGTCTGACTGTAAAGGCTTTGACCCGCCGCGACCAACTCCCGCGCGATGGGGTGGAATGGGTCAGCGGCGATCTTGAAAGCGCGGAGGCGCTGCGCGCGTTGATGCGCGGGGCCGAGGCGGTGATCCATGTTGCGGGCGTGGTCAATGATGCCGCGCGGTTCGAAAGCGGCAATGTGCTGGGCACGCTGAACGTTATCGAAGCGGCCAAGGCCGAAGGCGTGCAGCGCTTTATCCATGTCTCTTCGCTCTCGGCGCGAGAGCCGGATTTATCGGCCTATGGCGTCAGCAAGGCCCGCGCCGAAAAGCTGATCATGGCCAGCGGGCTCGAATGGACGATCGTGCGCCCGCCGGGGATCTACGGCCCGCGCGATGTCGATTATTTCGAAATGTTCCGGCTCGCCCGCTGGGGGGTGATGCCGGTTCCGCCCAAAGAGGGGCGCGCCTCGATTATTCATGTCGATGATCTGGCCCGGTTGCTGCTGGCCTTGGTTCCGGGCGGCGAAGGCGTTTCGTTCCAGACCTTTGAGCCTGACGATGGCCGCAAGCAGGGCTGGAGCCACTATGAATTTGCCCGTGCGATCGGCTGGGCAATCGGGCGGCGACCCTGGGTGATGCACCTCAGCCGGGCTTCGCTCGAACGCGCGGCCCGGGCCGACCGGTTCGTGCGGCGCGGCAATGCCCGGCTTACCCCAGACCGGGTCGGCTACATGGCGCACCCCGATTGGGTGGTAACCCACGAAGCCCGTCCGCCACGCAGTCTGTGGCAGCCGCTGGTGCCAACCCGCGAGGGATTGAAGGCGACGGCTGAGTGGTACCGCAAGGAGCGATGGCTCTAACTTCGGATCAGCATAGCCTCGGCGTTCGGTGCGTTGAGTTTGCTCAACAGTGCATCAATCTCGAGCGGACAGATGATATGCTCACCTGAACTGAAATGGATCGCAGTGCCGTAATTGTCTTCGCGCAGGTAGGTGATCTGGTCGGTGTTGACGACCGTCGCCTGCCCGGCGCTGTGCTCGATAGTGGTCAAGGTCATGGCTGCAAGCTCCCTTGCTGCAAAGCGTTTCTAGCAGTGCGACCCGACCG
>VFKS01000334.1 GCA_009885425.1 Novosphingobium sp. | reverse complement strand
CAAGCAGCCGTGCCAATTGCGCTTCACTAAGCGGGGTCACCAGCCAGCCGTTTCCCGCATCAAGGACCAACGGTTCACCGTCCGGCATAGCAATCACCAACCGCTGGTTTTTACCCCGATTGTAGGGCGCCCCAAGGCTGAGGTAGAGCAGCTGTGTCGGGTAATCCTTGCCGTCAATTCGCGACGTATATTGCGACAGGACCAACGTACCGCCGCTACTGCTACTCACCGGAATATTGCGCCGGATCAGTAAGTCTTCGCGGGTCAGTTCCCCGGTGCCCGACCAAGTCTGCTTCAGCTCGACCTTGCCAAAACTGGCCTGCCAATCGAGCTCACAAATTTGCGCGCCGGGATCGGACGGGGCCTTCTTGGCCTGTGCGGGAAGGACCGACAGCGCTACCAGCAAGCCTGCAGAAAGGATCATCAGGTGGCGTATCATGCCGGGTACCTCTCGTTCATCACCTGCCAGCTGATCGCGACTAGCCGTTCGAGGACCGCCATATCCACATCGCCCAGCTTGCTGATATAGAGGCAGCTCTTGCCTGTCTTGTGCTTGCCCAGCCGCGCGAACAGGTCATCGACCTCGGCCTGGCGGTCGCAATAGTTGCCCATCAAATAGAGCGTCATCGCGGCCTTGCGCGGGCTAAACCCGGCGCGGCACATCGTGCCTTCGCGGCCGCTGTCGTATTTGTAGCTGTAGCTGCCATAGCCAATGATGCTGGGGCCCCACAGCTTCGGCTCCAGCCCGGTGACCCGGCGGTGCATGACATCAATCACCGCCGCTTCCTCACGCCGGCGCGCGTCGGGCAGGCCGGCGATGAAATCGGCTGCGCTGACTGCGGTCGGTTTGGTCTTGAGTTCAGCCTTACCCATCGGCTTGCCTCCCTTGCCCCCATGCCTTAGTGGCGCAGCCGAAACCTAACAGCAATCCAGCGGAAATCCAGCCATGTCAGATATCAAGAAAGTCGTCCTCGCCTACTCCGGCGGCCTTGATACTTCGGTGATCCTGAAATGGCTGCAAGTCACTTACGGCTGCGAAGTGGTGACCTTTACCGCCGATCTGGGCCAGGAAGGTGAGCTTGAACCGGCCCGCGCCAAGGCGGTGCTGATGGGAGTCAAGCCTGAGCACATCTATATCGATGACTTGCGCGAGGAATTCGTCCGCGATTTCGTGTTCCCGATGATGCGCGCCAATGCCCGCTATGAGGGCGACTATCTGCTCGGCACCAGCATCGCTCGTCCGCTGATCTCCAAGCGGCTAGTCGAGATTGCGCGCGAAACCGGCGCCGATGCCGTCGCCCATGGCGCGACCGGCAAGGGCAACGATCAGGTCCGGTTCGAACTCGGCGTGGCCGCCCTCGCGCCCGACATCAAGGTCATCGCGCCGTGGCGCGAATGGGATCTGACCAGCCGCACGGCGCTGATCACCTGGGCCGAGCAGCACCAGATCCCGGTGCCGACCGACAAGCGCGGCGAAAGCCCGTTCAGCACCGATGCCAACCTGCTCCACACCTCTTCAGAAGGAAAGGTGCTGGAAGACCCGTGGGATGAGACCCCGGACTATGTCTATT
>VFKS01000267.1 GCA_009885425.1 Novosphingobium sp. | reverse complement strand
TGGACCGATGCCGGGCTGAAAGTCTCTGGAACCACATTTCAGGCTACCGGCCCGCCCAGCCACCCGGTCCATTTTGCGCTTCGCAGATCCCGGATGTGGGGCTTGGGATTGTTGCCGCTCGGCTGGGCCCGCTATGTCGGTCAGCCAGCAGACCAATTTGCCAATGTCATTTGTGACGGGCATCTTAATCCTGCCTTTGCCCCGTTTCGGCCGCTGGCCGAAACCCTGTTTGGCGATCAGATGAATGAAGCGGCCGAGCTGGCGCGGATTGTGGCATTCTTTCGTCAGTTGAAAGCTCGGCCGGTAACCGACGAGAAGCGCATTCTGGCGATCCACACCGCATTGGTCGATCCCGATGTGACCAGCGTCAGCCAGCTCGCCGCCCGGGTGGCGGCCAGCCAGCGCACGGTCGAACGGTTGTGCCACCGCCACTTCGGCTTTTCGCCAAAGCTATTGTTGCGGCGCCAGCGATTCATGCGCAGCCTGGCCCAGTTCATGCTCGATCCTTCGCTGAAATGGATCGGAGCAATGGATTCCAGCTATCACGATCAGGCCCAGTTCGTCCGCGATTTCCATGAGTTCATGGCGCTGACGCCGCGCGAATATGCCAGCCAGCCGCACCCCGTGCTGGAACGGTTCGTGCGCGAACGACTGAAGGCCCATGGCGCGCCGGTCCAGACGCTCGATAAGCCGATCGGCGCGGCCTGATTGTGCAGCGCAGGTCTGTTGCTGATGCCGTTCTCGCAAATCCTACCGATGGCGTTTTCGATCCTGTTCCTGCTTGGTGTGGACAACAACGTGACGATGGAGCCCTACCGCGCCTATGTGAACGAGCGGCGGAATGAACAGCAACGCAGCTTTCCACCGATGTGGTTGATGATGGGGATCATGGGGCTTGGCTGGGGTTCGATCATGGGTAATCCCTACATCATTCTGGCAGGAGCGATTCCGGCCGAGCGGACCGGGGTCTATATGGGCATCTTCAACATGATGATCTGCGCGCCGATGCTGGTTTTTGCCGGTACCATGACCTTCATCTACGAACCCGTGCTGGGCGGTGATCCGGTGCGATCGGGTGCGCTGCCGGCCTGATGCCTTCCGCGTTCGCCTCTCTTCACAGCGATCAGGCCAGCCTGGTACTGGAATGCCGCGCCGGTGGACCGCCGCTGTGGCGGCACCTGGGCGCTCGGGTCGATCCGGCAGGGCTGCACCTGCTGGCCGGCGGACGGACACCGGCCTCGTTCTCGCTCGACGCCGACCTGCCGCTTGATACGGCCCCGGCAGCCGGATTGGGCTGGTTCGGGCCAAGCTGCCTTGCGCTGCGGCGCGGCGGGCTGGCTTTGGTGCCGCAATTCGGCCGCGCGCAAGTGAGCGGCGATGAGGCCGCAATCCGGATCGTGCTGACCGACGTGCAAGCCGGGATCGAACTGCACCAGCAAATCGAAATGCTGCCCGGCGGGGCGTTCCGGTTTGCGGCGGAACTGGTCAATTGCGGTACAGAACTGATCGAGGTCGACTGGCTGGCCAGCGCCTTGCTGCCGCTGTCGGTCAACAGTGCGGAACTGGTATCCTGGCGCGGGCGCCACAACGCCGAATTGGTCGAAATAGCTGAAGCCATGCCGCAACACAGTTGGGTTCGTGAAACGCGGCGCGGAATTTCGGGCCATGGCGGGCCACCCG
>VFKS01000117.1 GCA_009885425.1 Novosphingobium sp. | reverse complement strand
TGGGCGTGCTGACGGGGGAGACCGGCGCGGGCAAGTCGATCCTGCTCGATGCGCTGGGGCTGGCGCTGGGCACGCGGGCCGATAGCGGGCTGGTCCGCAGCGGGGCCGATCAGGCCAGCGTTACGGCCAGCTTTGAGTTCGACAAGCTGCCGATGCCGATCCGGGCGATCCTCTCCGAAGCCGAAGTTGATGTAGAGCCGGGCGAGCCGCTGCTGATCAAGCGCCGGGTCAAGGCCGATGGCGGATCGAAGGCTTTCGTCAACGACCAGCCGGTGGGCGCGGCGCTGCTGCGAGAACTTTCGGGCCATCTGGTTGAACTACACGGGCAGCACGATGATCGCGGGCTGGTCAATCCGCGCGGGCACCGGCTGCTGCTCGATCGGTTTGCCGGGGCCGACGTGGCCGGGGTTGAGGCGGTGTGGGCCAAATGGCGCGCCGCTCGTGATGCGTTGGAAGCGGCGCGGACCGGCATCGCCAAGGCGGCGGAGGACCGCGATCTGCTGCTCGCCCATCTGGCTGAACTGACAACACTCGAACCCGAAGTGGGCGAAGAGCTGGGGCTGGCCGAGGCCCGCTCGGCGATGCAGAAGGGTGAAAAGCTGACCGACGATCTGGAGGCGCTGCGCAAGCTGTGGGCCGGATCGGATTCGGCGCTGGCCACCCTGCGCAGCGCAGCCCGGCGGCTGGACCGGATCGCGACCGAACATCCGCTGCTGGCTGAAGCTTTGGCGGCACTTGACCGGGCGGTGATCGAAGGCAGCGAGGCCGAGGAAAAGCTCGAACGCGCCGCCGAAGCACTGAGCCATGATCCGGCTCAGCTTGACCGGATTGAAACCCGGCTGTTCGAACTGCGCGCCGCCGCGCGCAAGCATCATTGCCAGGTCGACGACCTGCCGCACAAGATGCGCGAGATGCGCGGCGCGCTCGATGGAATCGAAAGCGGCGAGGCCGAACTGGCAGCGCTGGAGGCGGCGGCAGAGGCGGCCGGAGCCGATTACCGCGCGCGCGCGGCGGCGCTTTCAGCCTTGCGGACCGAGGCGGCATTGCGGCTTGATACAGCGGTGGCGGGGGAATTGGCCCCGCTCAAGCTCGATGCCGCCCGGTTCCAGACCAGCGTCACCGCGCTGGGCGAAGAGCGCTGGAACGCATCGGGCATGGATGCGGTCGAATTCCTGATCAGCACCAACCCCGGCGCGGCCTTTGCTCCGCTCGGCAAGATCGCCTCGGGCGGCGAACTTTCGCGCTTCATCCTCGCGCTCAAGGTGGCCTTGGCCGAAGAGGGCGGGGCGGCGACAGTGATCTTTGACGAGATCGACCGCGGCGTCGGCGGCGCGGTCGCCAGCGCAATCGGGGAACGGCTGGCGCGGCTCGCGGATGGCGGACAGCTTCTCGCCGTAACCCACAGCCCACAAGTCGCGGCGCGCGGGCAGCTACACTATGTCATCGCCAAGACCAGCGAAGGGATCGTGACGCGCACCTCAGTGCACCTGCTCGACGGCGCAGGACGGCAGGAAGAAATCGCGCGGATGCTGTCGGGGGCGGAAATCACCGCCGAGGCGCGCGCCCAGGCGGACCGGCTGCTGGAGGGGGTGTGATGCTCCTGCGCCGCGAATTTATCGGCAGCGCCGCAATGGCGCTGCTAGCAACTGGATGCCGAACGCCGATGGAAGACCTGAATGACGCTCCCGAACTTTATGGTTTGATCGGCCAGATGTCTGCCGTGCCGGGCAAGCGCGATGAACTGATCAGTTACTTGCTCGCAGGCACGAAGGGCATGCCCGGCAACCTCAGCTACCTGATCAGCAAGGATATTGCGCACGCGGATGCGATCTGGATTGTCGAAATGTGGAAAGACAAGGCTGCGCACGGAGCAAGCCTCGCTCTGCCACAGGTTCAGGCAGCGATTGCCAAAGCACGGCCAATCCTCGCAGGGTTTGGAACCCGGGCAGAGGTGATCCCGGTTGGCGGCAAACAGTGACAGGCGCGAGCAAATCCGAAGTCGCCAACGAGCTGATGCGGCTGGCGAAACAGATCGCGCACCACAACCGGCGCTATCATGCCGAGGACTCGCCCGAGATTTCGGATGCTGAGTATGATGCCCTGGTGCGGCGCAATGCCGAGCTGGAGGCGGCGTTTCCGCAGTTGGTGCGCGATGACAGTCCATCAAAGCTGGTCGGCCACGCGGTAGAAGCGTCGCCGCTATCCAAAGTGACGCACGAGGTTCGGATGATGAGCCTCGACAATGCGTTTTCGGATGCAGACGTGGAGGACTTCGCGGCCCGCGTTCGCCGGTTCCTGGCGCTGCCCGATGACGCCGAACTGGCGATGACGGCTGAGGACAAGATCGACGGGCTTTCCTGCTCGCTGCGCTATGAACAAGGGCGCTTGGTCCGTGCCGCCACCCGCGGTGATGGGCAGGTGGGTGAGGATGTGACCGCCAATGTCGCGATGATTGTGGATATTCCGCAGGTTCTGCGCGGGGATGTGCCCGATGTCTTTGAAGTGCGCGGCGAGGTCTATATGGCCAAGGCTGACTTTGCAGTGCTCAACGCCGCGCAGGAGGCGGATGGCAGCAAGATCTTTGCCAACCCGCGGAATGCGGCCGCAGGCGCGTTGCGGCAGAAAGACGCCAGCGTAACCGCCAGCCGCAAGCTGCGGTTCTTGGCCCATGGTTGGGGTGC
>VFKS01000399.1 GCA_009885425.1 Novosphingobium sp. | reverse complement strand
TTCACAGCCCGAACGCTTTCATCTTGCCATAGGCGCTGCGGACATGAGCCGGAGCAGACATCGCATTACCCCCAAAGGTCGCGGCCAACGTATCTGCCATGGAGGGGCGCTGCGTGGGCGCAGGCAAATACTGGGTGGATTGGGCCGGGCTTCGAAGTTCAGGACCGGGATTGCCGCCCCACCCCAAGCCGCTTTCCGTCGATGAAGCGAGCATTGGCGCACCGCCATCATCCCCCATCGCCTGCGCCATTTTGCTGCGGATCAGGCCCATCACCTCGCCCAGCGAGCGCGGCACGCCGCCGGCGGCAAAGAAGATCCCGCGATTAGCCTCTGCCGCCTGCGGAAACAGCGCGGCGGCGCTTTGGCCGGGATCGGATTGCAACGCGGCGAGAAATTTGCTGGCCCCGCCCGCGCCTAGAAAATGCGCGAGGTAGAGCTCGGGCGGATCGGGTTCGCGCCCCACCACCCCGACCAGCACATCGCGGTTGTCGCTGGCCAGCTCTGCCGCCATCAGCGCCGAGGCATCGGGATCATAGCGCAGCGCCATGACCTGCTGGCGCAGTGCCGGATTCTGGACCTTGCCCCGTTCGATCGCTGCCCCGGCCCAGCCATAGCCGTGGCTGGCGCCGTGCTGGTCGAGCGTGGTCAGCCACGTGCCATTGGTGAACTGGTACAGCCCGGCCGCGCTCGATGTGCCAGCGCGGGCATTGGGGTTAAGGTTCGATTCGAGCTTTGCCTGACCCAGCAGATAGCCAAAATCGATTCCAGTCGCCGCCGAAGCCCGCGCAATTGAGGAGCGGACGTCGGGCCGGGCTGCGGGCGGTGCAGTGCTGGCAAGTGGTGCGGCGTCGCTCAAACCTGGCTCCCGATGTAAATGGACATCGGGAGTGGTTCAGCAAGGGTCGTGCCAGTTTAGGCCCGCGTCCCCGTATAGGTATAGCTGGAAAGCCCAGGATTGCCCGCGCGGTAGAGCGCCGGACTGCCGGTCAGGACATCAAGCCGGGCCGAGACATTGGCCGCGATCAGGTTGCGAACCTGGCGGTTTACCTCGTTCATCCGCCGTGCCGCATCAAGCAGCCCGCGGCATTCTTCGTCTGCGGCAAAGCTGGCCGCGAACGGCCCGCAATCGTCGAGAGTTCCGCAGAGCGCAACCTTGTCATTCGCGCAGCCCATGATCGCGTCGAGATCAAGCCCGGCAAGCGCCTGCCGCTCGGCCTGCAACACGGCAATCATCTGCCGCAGGTTTTCGCGCATCACATTGGCTCCGCTCATTTCCCGCTCCTAAGCAGCAGACCTGCTGCAATCATCGCATCGGCCACCTTGGTCGGGACGATCGGATAACGCCCTTCTTCGATGGCCTGCCGGATTTGCTTGACCCGTTCGGCATCGACCGGCGGCTGGCCGGGATCGAGTTCGCGGCTGCGCACCACCGCCGAATGGGGATTGGCAACTTCAGCCGCGCGGTCGCTGCCGACCGGGGCCGGATGCAGCTTCTTCGGCGCCACCGCACTAACGGCGTGGGCCGCTTGGGGACCCTTGGGCCCGAATTCGATGGGGGGCATGGTGCCGCTCCTTGATTGCTTCTCCAAACCAAGAACGGCACCCCCGCGCGGACTTTAAGGGGCCCCGGCAAAGCCCTGCCGGATCACGGCAGATCGATGCCCACCAGCCCCGGTCGCAGTACCTTAGCACGCAGTACCGGCGCATTGGGGCCAAGCGTGCGGACCTTGATCCAGGCGCCTTCGGCCCCCGATTCCATCGCTTCTCCGGGCTGCGAGACAGCAAAGCCATCACCCCGTACGGCAACGGTTATAGCATCGCCGCGCGTGATCAGCGGGGCAGCGGCAGCACCGATGGCTGATCCTGCCAGCGGCACGTAGAGCTTCCAGCCCCCCGCCATCGGACAGGCCACTTCAACCGTGTCACGCCGCGCTCCGTACCAGCCCAGCGCCAACGCCGTGCGGCACGGCGCGAGTTTCAGCCGCCGGTCGATCGGTAGCGCCGCACCGCCCGGCGCGCCTTGGGGCACTCCGGTAAACTGGTCGACTGCGCGGTCGACTGCGGCGAGATCGACATAGCCAGACTGGGCGGCAGCGGGGGCAGCGGCCAGCGCAGATATTAAAACGAGTTTGCGGATCATCGGTTGGTCTCCTTCGCCGATGCTTGCTGCAAGCCTTGTGCCAGCGGCGGTTGATCATAGGTCAGCGCGGCGACCAGGGTGGTCGCGGCAGGATCGATCAGGATGCGGACCGGCCGCCCCGCCTGCGCTGCCATTGCAAGGGCTGCTTCAGCTTCGGCCGGCGGGGCCATGATGGTCAGCCGCAGCCGCGGATCGGCGGCGGCGGTGACCAGCCACTCCTTGAGCGGGGGTGCGCCCGCTCCGTCTCGCCAGAACGCTACCGGATCGCCCAATGCGGGCAGCATGGCAGCTTGCGAAGGAGGAGGAGGCGAATTGGCTGGCGTCTCGTTCACGGCCGAGGCCATGACCATGAACAGGATCAGCGACAGATCGGCCAGCACGGTCTGCCAGCCGCTGCCCGCGCGCGCGTTCACGCCGTCTCCAGCGAAACGACAGTTGGGCGCTCGTATCGCTCAGGCCGCGCCGGGCCGGTGCGCGGGCCGCAGGCATCGGCGACTTGCCCGGCTAGCCAGTCGATCAGATCCTGCCGGACGCGTTCTTCAGCCAATGCGGCGCGCTCGATCATTCGGGCCAGTGGGGCCAGAACCAGATTGGCGCAGAGCAGCCCGTACAAGGTGGTGATCACCGCCATCGAAATCGCCCCGGAGATCGCGCCCTGCGCCATCCCGCCGGTGGGCAGCTGACTAAGCGATATCAGCGTTCCAGCTAAGCCGAAGACAGGTGCCAGTTCGGCTGCCTGGGACAGGGTCCGCACCGCGCGGGTGCTCTCGCCCAGCCGCCGGGCTTTGTGCTTTTCGTGCGCGGCGAGCAGCGCGGCGACGGTGCGATTGCCGATCAGGGCATCGGTCGCTTCATCGAACTCGCTATCGCCAAAGTGATGCGGGACCGCGCGGAGCAGGCCATCCTTGTGGATTTCCTGGATCTGCTGGGCCAGCTCAGACCGCGCTGCGTCGGCATCGAAGCGGCTGCTGCCCAGCCCGGCCAGTTGGACCAGCGTAGTGCGGCAATCGCCGATCCCTGATCGCAGCACAGTCGCGATCAGCGTTCCGCCCAGCACGATCGCGGCCGACGGGCCATCGACAAGGTTCATCAGGTTCATCGCGAGGCAACTCCTTCACAGCGAAGGACGGCACCGCGCCGGTCTTTTCAGGGTCTGGCTGAACTTTGCCGCGATCCGGCAACGCCTTGCCGCCCGCACCCGGTCCCAAGCCCCCAAATCCACCATTTCCGCGATTGGCACGGTGTTTGCGAACACCCATCCCGCACACTTGCGATTGGAGATGCCGATGGGCAGCCTGTTCGGAATTCATGGAGACGCCCTGCAGCTGCGTTCGCAGCGGCTGGGACTGATTACCAGCAACATCGCCAATGCCGGGACCCCCGGCTACAAGGCCCGCGACATCGATTTCGGTGCAGCCCTGCGCGCGAGCGTCAAAGGTCAGGGCATCGACGCCGCCGCCAGCGGGGCGATCCGTTACCGCGTTCCGGTCATGCCCAGCCTTGACGGCAACACGGTCGAGATGGCGACCGAGCAGACCGCCTTTGCCGAAACCGCGGTGGGCTACCAGGCAACCTTGTCGTTCATACGCGGCCGGGTCGAGACCATCACCCGCGCGCTGAAGGGCGATTGAGCGTGGCCGGCCCGGTCCCCCTGACGCTGTTCGGCGTCGCCCAGCGGGGCATGTCCGCGCAGCTGGTGCGGATGAACGCAGCCTCGTCCAACCTCGCCAACGCGGGTTCGGTCGCCAGCAGCGAGGACGCGGCGTACCGCCCGGTCCGCGCGGTCTTTGCCGAAGATTTCGACCGCGCCAGCGGGCTCTCCACGGTCCGCGTCAGCAGCGTGACCCGCGAGACCGCCGCGCCGGTCAAGCAACACAATCCGGGCCACCCGCTCGCCGACGAGAACGGCGATATCTGGATCGCTCCGGTCGATGAAAACGCCGAGATGACCGAAATGCTCGATGCCTCGCGCCAGTACCAGAACCTGGTCGAGGCCCTGTCCACCGCCAAGCAGTTGATGCTCGATACGA
>VFKS01000125.1 GCA_009885425.1 Novosphingobium sp. | reverse complement strand
GCAACTTCGGCGCGAGCCAGCGAGACCGGAGCGGCGACCAGCGCCATCAGTGCGATTGCAGCAAGCTTGGCCTTGAACATCACCGGCTCTCCCCATCGGTTGGCGACAGGAAGTAATCCCTTGCGCCGTTCTAACCAGCCATAATCCGTTCGATCGCCGCTGTCACTTGGTCGATTTCGGCCATGCCGTTGACGCGGCTGACAATCCCGCGCTGTTCATAGATCGGCAGGATCGGTGCAGTCTTGGCGCGGTATTCGCCCATCCGGGTGCGGACGGTTTCCTCGTTATCGTCTGGGCGGCGCTTGAACTCGGTCGAACCGCACTTGTCGCAGGTGCCGGGCAGCTTGGGCTGTGCGAATTTGTCGTGATAGCCTTTGCCGCAATTGGCGCAGGTAAAACGGCCGCAGATCCGCTCGACCAAGGCATCTTCATCGACTTCAAGCTCGATCACCCGGTCAAGGTGACGGTTCCGCTCGGTCAGCAGCTGGTCGAGCGACTCCGCTTGTGCGGCGGTACGCGGGTAGCCATCAAAGATCGCGCCAACCGACGGCCCCATTGCATCGAGTTCTTCGCCGATCAGCGCCGAGACGATCTCGTCAGAGACCAGCTCGCCACGCTCCATCACGGACTTGGCCTGCAGGCCAACCGGGGTTGCCGCCTTGACCGCAGCGCGCAGCATATCGCCGGTGGACAGCTGACGCATGCCGAACTTTTCGACTAGGCGCTGGGCCTGGGTGCCCTTGCCGGCTCCCGGCGGTCCGAGCAGGATGATGTTCACGGCAATTCCCCCGAATTGTCTATTGGTCCTGGCATCCGTCAGACCGGCCGCGCGTCAGCGCATCCGGCCCTTCAGTTTCGCCTTCTTGATCAGATCGCCGTACTGGTGGGCCAGCATATGCGACTGGATCTGGGTGATGGTATCGACGGTGACATTGACGACGATCAGCAAACTGGTGCCGCCCAGGAACATCGCCCCAACCCCGGTTTGCGCGATTACGTATTCCGGCACAACACAGACAAAAGTCAGGTAAAGCGCCCCGACCACGGTGATCCGGGTCAGCACATAATCAAGGTACGTCGCCGTGCTCTTGCCCGGGCGAATCCCAGGAATGAACCCACCGTTGCGCTTCAGGTTTTCCGAGGTTTCCTCAGGATTGAATACCACCGCGGTATAGAAGAACGCGAAGAACATGATGCCCAGTGCATAGAGGATCATATAGGTCGGCTTGCCGTGGCCCAAATACTGGTTGAGCGAGACGATGAACGAGCCCCAGGCCGAATCCTGCGAAATCGAATTGCCGGCAAATTGCGTGATCGTCAGCGGTAGCAGCAGCAACGAACTGGCAAAGATCGGCGGGATCACGCCCGCGGTGTTCAGCTTTAGCGGCAAGTGGCTGCGATCGGCCTGCATCATTCCGTTCTGGCTGGCGCGCTTGGGATACTGGATCAGCAGTCGCCGGGTGGCGCGCTCCATGAAGCAGATCAGCAGCACCAGCCCGACCAGCATTGCCAGCAACCCGAAGATCAGAAAGCCCGAGATCGATCCGGTCCGCCCGCCTTCAAACAGGTTGGAAATGAAGGTCGGCATCTGGGCCACAATCCCGGCCATGATGATCAGCGAGATACCGTTACCGATCCCGCGGCTGGTGATCTGTTCACCCAGCCACAGCAGGAACATCGTACCGCCAACCAGCGAGATCAGCCCGGCAACGTAGAACAGCGTCCCCGGATTTACCGCAAAGCCCTGAACCTCGGCATTGCGGAGCATCGCATAGCCTTGGATCAACGCCAGAAACACCGCGCCATAGCGCGAATATTGATTGAGCTTGCGCCTTCCGCTTTCGCCCTCTTTCTTGAGCGCGGCGAGCGAGGGATGCAGCGACGAGGCCAGCTGCACCACGATCGAGGAGGTAATATAAGGCATCACGCCGAGCGAGATCAGGCTGTAATTGGTCAGCGCCCCGCCCGAGAACATATTGAAGAAGTCCAGAATCCCGCCCGCGCTGCGTTCAAAGAACTGCTTGAGCTTGATCGGATCGATCCCCGGCAGCGGCACAAAGGCCAGAAACCGGAACACGATCAGAGCGCCCAGCGTAAACCAGATGCGCTTTTTGAGCTCGGTCGCCTTCGAAAAGTTGGCGAGGCTCATGTTGCTCGCGATATTGTCGGCGCGTGATGCCATCGGAACGTAATGCCTTGTCTGAATGCCGGTCTATCGGACCCGCTCGCGTGGAGTTTCGGGCTCCATATAGGGAGCCTGCCGCGAAGTCGAACCCCCCAAGCCAAAATCCCCGCCACTTTCGGGCGGGGATCTGGTTGGCTGGCTTACTTGGCGGCCTTGGCGGCCTTGTTGACCTCGCGCCGCGCGGTCTTCTTTTCGTGTTCGCTGGGGCCAGCTTCGGGCAGTTCAACCGAACCACCAGCCTTTTCGACCGCAGCCTTGGCTCCAGCCGAAACGCCGTGGACGAAGAACTTGACCTTGGCAGTCAGTTCACCCTTGCCGAGCAGGCGAACGCCATCCTTGCCGCCGCGGGCCAGACCGGCTGCCTTCAATGCGGCGTGATCGATCACGGCCTTGGCATCAAGCTTGCCAGCTTCGATCGCCTTCTGGATCAGGCCAAGGTTCACTTCAGCGAAATCCTTGGCGAAAATGTTGTTAAAGCCGCGCTTCGGGATCCGCATGTGCAGCGGCATCTGGCCGCCTTCGAAGCCGTTGACGCTGACGCCCGAACGCGCCTTGGCGCCCTTCTGGCCGCGCCCGGCGGTCTTGCCCTTGCCCGAGCCGATGCCCCGGCCAACCCGCATACGGGATTTGCGGGCACCATTGTTGTCGCGGATATCATTCAGTTTCATGTCGTGCACTCGCTTTCGCTTTAGTCGCGCTGATAGGAGGCGCGCGCATAAGCGAAGCTACAGGGAATGTCACCCCCCTTTCGCACCTTGCTTTGTCGCGGCCGCGCGGCAATGCTGGACTGCGTCCATCGCCTTCAACACAGGAACGCCGGTTGTCCTTGTTTCGCAATAGCCTGCTGCAACTGCTGGTACTGCTTGTCGCAGCGCTGCTGCTTCGCGGTTATACCTTTGGCGATCCCAACCTGTTCATCGACGAGGCGTTCTATTTCACGGCCGGCAACGCAATGCACCACGGCGCGCTGCCCTATGTCGATGTCTGGGACCGCAAACCATTCGGACTGTTTGCGCTGTACTATCTGATTGCGGGGATTTCCTCGGCACCGGTTACCTATCAGCTGGCTGCAGCGCTGTTCGCGACGCTGACCGCCTGGCTGATCGGGCGGATCGCCGCGCTGTGGAGCGACTGGCAGGGCGCGCTGGGCGCAGGCCTCGCCTATCTGTTCCTGCTCAGCGCCTTTCAAGGTTTTGGCGGTCAGACCCCGGTGTTCTATAACCTGTTCATAGCCCTCGCCGCGTTACTGGTCGCCCGCTCGGCCCCGGCCCTGCGCGCAGGAACGATCCCGATCGCGGTGCCGCTGGCGATGCTGAGCGCAGGACTGGCCATCACGATCAAGACCACCGCGCTGTTTGAGGCGGCATTTCTGGGGCTCTATGCGTTGGCGCTGCTGCCGGCGCCGCAGCGCCTGCGGTTCGGCCCCCGTTGGGCCTTGATTGGCGCGCTGCCCACTTTGGCAATTGCAGCGAGCTACGCGGCGGCCGGGCACTGGAGCGAGTTCTGGCAGGCAATGACCGGGGCCAACCTCTCCGCCGACCGCTGGGAGCCCTATTCGGCCCAGATCCGCTTGCGGCTGATGCTGGCCAGCCTTGCCCCGTTGCTGGCGGTGGCCGCGTTCGGCTGGCTCGATCTCAAAGACGATGCGCGGCGTTTTACCGGCTGGTGGATTTTTGCTGCGTTGATCGGGCTCGCCGCCTTCCCCTATTTCCACCGCCACTATGCCTTGCCGCTGCTGGTGCCGCTGTGCGTCGCAGGCGGAGCATTCCTCTCGCGCAAGTGGATCGGGCCGGCCGCAACAGCTGCCGTTTGCCTCCTGGCCTATCGCGAAGCTCCGCCCATCGACTATGCCCACACCGAACGGTCCAAGGCGGCCATGGCCACGTTGGCCGCCGCGATCAAACAGCATGGCGGGGAACGCGCGCTGCTGGTCTATGAAGGCCCGCCATTCCTCTACACGCTCACAGACAAGCCGTTCCCCTCGCCGCTCGCCTTTCCGGCGCATCTCTATCATGCGATCGAGCGGGACGTGAGCCACCTGAACACTCTGGCCGAAGTTCAACGGGTGCTCACCGCCCGCCCCGGTGTGGTGGTGATGACCAGCGAACCGCGCGATGGACCGATCAACGCGGAAACCTATGCCGCTGTGGCAGCCTATGTGACCACCAGCTGCCAACTGGTGGCAAAAACCGAAGCGCCCGAGCGGCTAAGAGCCGATCAGGTGCTGGTCTGGGGCGATTGCCGATAGCAAAAGGGCCCCGGATCGCTCCGGAGCCCTTTTAAAGTGCTTGCAGCTAACTGAAATCAGTCAACCACGGCCACCATATGCGGCAGCTTGGCGATCGCCCCGCGCACTTCGGCGGTGTCTTCGAGTTCAACCACCCGGTTCATCTTGCCCAGCCCCAGACCGATCAGGATCTGCTTCTGAGTAAAAGGACGACGGATCGGCGAACCGATCTGCTTGATCTTGATCTTCGCCATGATCTGTTACTCCACAATCGCGTCAGCAGCGGCCTGAGCCTCTACCGCGCTCACGCCGGCACGACCCAGCAGATCAGCAACCTTCTTGCCGCGACGCTGTGCAACCGACTTCGGCGAAGTCTGTTCGCTCAGCGCATCGAACGTGGCGCGGATCATGTTGTAAGGGTTCGAAGTACCGACCGACTTGGTCACCACGTCGGCAACGCCCAGGCTTTCAAAGACAGCGCGCATCGGGCCGCCGGCGATGATCCCGGTCCCGGCCGGAGCCGAACGGACATTGACGTTACCGGCGCCAAAGTGACCCTTGCCGTCATGGTGGAGCGTGCGCCCTTCCTTGAGCGGAACGCGGATCATCTTCTTCTTGGCAGCAGAGGTTGCCTTGGTGATCGCTTCAGGCACTTCGCGCGCCTTGCCGTGACCAAAGCCAACCCGGCCCTTGCCATCGCCAACCACGACCAGCGCGGCAAAGCCAAAGCGCTTGCCGCCCTTGACGGTCTTGGAGACGCGGTTGATGTGAACCAGCTTTTCAATCAGTTCTTCACCGCCGTCATCGTCACCACCACGGCCCCGACCGCGATCATCGCGTCCACGGCCACGGCCGCCACGATCACCGCCAGCATTGCGGTCATTGCCGCCACGGCCACGACCACGGCCACCACGATCACCACCTTCGGTGGGGGCAGCGGCTTCGGCGCTTACGGCTTCGGTTACGACGCCAGCTTCTTTGTTTGCTTCATCAACCATTTTAGAACTCCAGCCCGCCTTCGCGGGCGGCATCGGCCAGCGCTTTCACGCGGCCATGGAACAGGAAGCCGCCGCGATCAAACACGACGGTGGTCACGCCAGCCTTCTTGGCCGCTTCAGCCAGCGCCTTGCCGACTACGGTTGCAGCATCGACGTTCGCGCCGACCTTGGTGCCAAGCGAATTGGCGGCAACCACGGTCCGGCCAGCAGCATCGTCGATGATCTGGGCGTAGATGTGACGACCCGAGCGGTGCACCGAAAGCCGCGGGCGGCCACCGGAATGCGCCTTGAGGGCGGTGCGAACGCGCCGACGACGGCGCTCGAAAAGAGACAGCTTGGCCATTACTTCTTCTTCCCTTCCTTGCGGAAGATGTACTCGCCGCGGTACTTGATCCCCTTGCCCTTATAAGGCTCGGGCTTGCGCCAACGGCGGATCTCGGCAGCAACCTGACCGACCTTCTGCTTGTCGATCCCGCTGATTTCAATCGTGGTGTTATCCGGCGTCTTGATCTCGATGCCTTCAGGGATCGAGAAATCGACATCGTGGCTGTAGCCGAGCTGCAATTTCAGGTTCTTGCCCTGAGAATTGGCACGGTAACCAACA
Organism: Novosphingobium sp.; assembly: GCA_009885425.1. GTDB lineage: Bacteria > Pseudomonadota > Alphaproteobacteria > Sphingomonadales > Sphingomonadaceae > Novosphingobium. The sequence continues at coordinate 1,896 of VFKS01000125.1, read as the reverse complement.
CCGTTGATTTCAAGCACCTTGGTATAGCCCTGGGTGACCCCGGTGACCAGATTATCGACCATGGTGCGCTGCATGCCCCAAAAGGCACGCGCCGCCTTGCTGTCGTTGGCCGGCTTCACCAGGATGGCATCGCCATCGACGGTATAGCTGATTTCGTCACGCAGACGCAGTGAAAGAGTGCCTTTCGGACCCTTAACAGTGAGGGCGCCATCCGCGATTTCGGCGCTGACGCCGCTCGGGATCGACACTGGACGTTTACCAATGCGGCTCATCAGAACACCTCCGCCAGCACTTCGCCACCGACGTTCTGGGCGCGCGCTTCGGCATCCGAAAGCACACCGCGAGGCGTCGAGACGATGGTGATACCAAGGCCATTACGCACTACCGGAAGTTCTTTCGAACCCGAATAGACGCGGCGGCCTGGCTTGGAGACGCGGGCGACATGTTTGATCGCCGGTTCGCCTTCAAAATACTTCAGTTCAATCCGAAGCTGCGGATGGGCGCCGGTGGCGTCCTCGGCATAGCCACGGATATAGCCTTCGCGCTGCAGAACTTCGAGCACGCGGGCGCGCAGCTTCGAAGCCGGCGAAAGGACAGAGTCCTTCTTCGCACGCTGGCCATTGCGGATACGGGTGAGCATATCACCCAGGGGATCGGTCAGTGCCATGCCTTGATCCTTACCAGCTCGACTTGGTCAGGCCGGGGATAAGGCCCTTGTTGCCTTTATCCCGCAGCTCGATCCGACAAAGGCCGAACTTGCGATAATAGCCGCGCGGGCGGCCGGTGGTGGCGCAACGATTGCGCACCCGGGTGGGGTTCGCATTGCGCGGAAGCTCGGCCATCTTCAGGCGCGCCATCAAGCGCTCGCCATCGTCGAGCGTCTTGTCGTCGGCCTGGGCCTTGAGCGCGGCATACTTGCCGGCATACTGCTTCACGAGCTTCTTGCGCCGCTCGTTTTTGTTTACGGAACTCAGTTTCGCCATGGACTTAAGCTCTCTTCTTCAGACTTGTGCTCAGGCGGCCTGCTGCTCTTCAGCGGCTTCCTGGGGGAACGGGAAACCGAACAGGCGGAGCAGCTCGCGCGCTTCGTCGTCGGTCTTGGCGGTGGTGGTGACGATGATGTCCATGCCGCGCACCTTGTCGATGTTCTCGTAGCTGATCTCGGGGAAGATGATCTGCTCCTTGAGACCCATCGCGTAGTTGCCGCGCCCGTCGAAGCTCTTCGGGTTCAATCCGCGGAAATCGCGGATGCGCGGCATGGCCACGGTGATCAGGCGGTCGAGGAACTCGTACATCCGCTCGCGCCGCATGGTCACCTTGCAGCCGATCGCCATGCCCTCGCGCAGCTTGAACTGCGCGACCGACTTCTTGGCCTTGGTGATCACCGGGCGCTGGCCCGAGATCAGCGCCATTTCCTCGGCGGCGGTGGTGACCTTCTTGCGGTCCTGGGTGCCCTCGCCCACGCCCATGTTGAGCACGATCTTGTCGATCCGGGGCACTTCCATCCGGTTCTTGTAGCCGAAGCGCTCGATCATCGCGGCGACGATCACCTCGTCGTAGCGCGTGCGCATCCGCGGCATGGTATTCTCAGCCATCGATTTTCTCCCCGCCGCGGACCGCGACGCGAACCTTCTTGCCGTCCTTGGCCACTTCGAACCGAACGCGGGTCGGCTTGCCATCCTTGCCGGCGATACCGACCTTCGAAATGTGCATCGGCGCGTCGAACGCCTTCTTGCCGCCCTGGGGATCGCCCTGGGTCGGCTTGGTGTGCCGGATCCGCTGGTTCATCCCCGAGACGATCACCTTGCCGTCCTTGGGCATGACCTGGACGACGGTGCCGGTGCGGCCCTTGTCCTTGCCCGAGCGGACGACGACGCTGTCGCCCTTCTTGATCTT
>VFKS01000055.1 GCA_009885425.1 Novosphingobium sp. | reverse complement strand
GGGCTGTATCAGGACGCGGCAGATGTCGACGCGCTGCTGCACCGGATCGCCGGCTAAACGAAAAAGCCCCGCCGGATCGCTCCGGCGGGGCCCTTCGTGTCAGGAGATGATCCCGAAGATCAGAACTTGATCCCAACTTCCACGCCGAACAGGCGCGGTTCGTTGACCATTGCGGTCAGGTTGTTGAAATCGATCCCGGATACGGCCGAAACATCGTTGGTGATGTTCCGGACAAAGCCAGCGATATCGAACTTGCCGGTGCGATAGCCGATCCGCAGACCACCTTCGAGCATCGAATCGTCGCTGAACTCACGCGATTCATAGAGGAAGAACTGGACCTTCGAGCGGTAAGCCCAATCGGTGAAGACATAGACTTCGCCAGTGCCGACCGGGGCGGCATAACCGGCCGTCCAGTTGGCGATCCAGCGCGGGCTCTGCGGCAATTGGTTGCCGTTGATCGAGTAGATCCCCGGGCTGCCGACGCGAACCGGATCGGTCACGGTGCAGGCCGCGCCGCAACCAGCCACAAACAGGTTGGGGTCCTTGATCTCGTTATGGTTGTACGAGACCCCGGCGGTCAGGGTCAGGCCCGAAACCGGACGCGCCTCAAACTCGGCTTCGAACCCGTAGCCATCGACCTTTTCGGCGTTGATCAGGGTGGTGAAGTTCGATGCTCCGCCCACCGCGGTCAGCTGCATGTCCTTGGTGCGGAAGTAGAACCCGGTCAGGTTGAACCGCGCCTTGCCATCGGCAAAGCTCGACTTGAGCCCAGCTTCATAGCTCATCGTGGTTTCGCTGTCGGCAATCGACAGCGTCCGGCCAAACACCAGACGGCCCTGGATCGACGGGGCGCGATAGCCCTTGGCGACGCGGGCGAACAGGTTGACGTCTTCCGACATCGGGAAGCTGGCCGACAGATCCCAGGTCAGCACATCATCGCCGACCTCGGCGCTCTGCGGCGCAACCGGGCCGCCAAAGCCGAGGAAGCCCGGACGGGTATCAAGCGGACGTGAAGCCAGCATCGTGCGGTTGTCATGGTTGAAACGCGCTCCGGCCTGCAGCTTCAGTCCACCTTCGAACTGATAGTTGACCGAGCCGAATACGCCCAACGCTTCGCTGACCTGGCGCTGGCCACCGATTGCGGAAGGCGCAGTCGCGGTCGGGCTACCGAAATCATAGCTGACGATATTGAGCTTTTCGCTGAAGTAGAACGCTCCCAGCTGATAGCCGAGGCCGCCGGTGTTATTCGACGAAATCCGCAGTTCCTGCGTGAACTGGTCAAGGCTGGGAACATCGTCGCGCGACTGGGCAGAGAACGGAATGAAGCCTGGGCCCATCGTCGGGGCAAACTGGTTGCCGAACCCGCCGTCGATATCGCCGCGGCTCTGCAGATTGCCATACCAATAGCTGGTGACCGAAGTCAGTGTGACCGGGCCTGCGTCATACTCAGCGTTGAAGGCCGCGTTAAAGTTGGTCAGCTTCTGGAAGTTCAGGCCATCGGCGCGGGTCTTGGTCCGGTCAAACTTGGTCGCCGGTCCGCCCAGGCCGATCAGCTGGTTGCTGCCGGTGGCAAAGGCATTGGCGCGGAATACCCGGGCCGAACCTTCAAACAGGCGAACCTGCATGGTAGTCCGCAGAGTCAGTTGATCGCTCGGCTTGGCCTGGATCTGCATCCGCCCGGCAAAATCGTTGAACCCTTCGAGGTTCTTGTCGCCGGGCTCGTCAATATTATCGATCCAATTGTCACGGTGCTGATAGAGCGCCGAAACGCGCACCGACAACACATCGCTGGCATCGCCGCTGCCGACGCCAGCAGTCGCGTTGATGGTGTTGAAGCTGCCCCAGCTGAGGCTGACGTGGTTCTTGCCCACGGCATCTGGACGAACGGTGTCGAACTTGACGATCCCGGCCGGGGTATTGCGGCCAAACAGCGTGCCCTGCGGTCCGCGCAGCACTTCAACCCGGTCCAGATCGAATATTGGGAAGCCCTTCAGCACCGGGTTTTCCAGCACCACATCGTCATAGACCAGGCTGACCGGCTGCGAGGCGTTGAGATCGAAATCGGTGTTGCCAAGGCCGCGGATGTAAAAGCGCGGGAAGGTGCGGCCGAACGAGCTTTCGATATTGAGGCTGGGGACGCGGCCCGACAGCGCGCGGACATCGGCGCCTGATCCGCTGACTGCGGCCAGCGTATCGCCGCGCACGGTGGCGACCGAGATCGGCACGTCCTTCTGGTTTTCTGCGCGCCGCTGGGCGGTAACGATGATGTCGCTCAGCGCATCATCGTCGGCACTGGCCGACTGGGCGAGCGCCGGGCCGGCATTGACCAGCACAGCGGCAAAAGCGATCGAAGCGGCGGCGGTACGAAGTATGGAAGTGGGGCGCATCGCGGGTCGGTCCTTGGATCAAAGGGTTTTGGATCGGGCGCGCGTAGCCAAATGTACCACGAATGGGAACCTCGGAGGCTATGTGACAGCAATATTACACCGCCACTGTGGCCAATCAGCCGCGCCCGCGATAGCCCGCCACGCCTTGCTCTGGCACCCACAAGCCTTCAGGCGCAGCACTGCTTTGCCAGAAAACGTCGATCGGGATCCCGCCGCGCGGATACCAATAACCGCCGATTCTCAACCACTTGGGCTGCATTTCAGCAAACAGGCGCTGACCGATCCCGACGGTCACATCCTCATGAAACCCGGCGTGATTGCGGAAAGCGCCCAGAAACAGCTTGAGGCTCTTCGATTCAACGATCGT
>VFKS01000143.1 GCA_009885425.1 Novosphingobium sp. | reverse complement strand
TTTTCGGGGCTGAACACAGTGCTGCCGGCTGCGCCGGTCGATCCGCTGGAGCGGCGGACGCGGACGACCTCGGTCGCGGCGGGGACGGGTTACAACAGGCAGATTGGCAAGTGGTTGCTCAACGCCACGGTGGATGGCACCCATGCCGAAACCCGCACTCTGATCGACCTAACCACCGCAAGCGGCGGCGGACAGGCCTTGGCGACCAACAATTCGGAACGGGTCGAAAGCCTGATCACCGTATCTGGCCGCCCGGTTCGGGTTCCTGCCGGGCTTATCGCAACCACCTTCAAGACCGGGATCACCTGGATCGATTTTGACAGCTTCGACACGCGCTCCTCGGTTGGCCCGGCCTCGCTGCAACGGTTCCGGGTCCAGGGCGGGGTCAATGTGGCGGTGCCGCTGACCAGCCGGCGGGAGAATTTTGGGGCCGGGGCGGGCGATATCACGCTGAACTTCAGCGGCAACTGGAGCCACCTCTCCGATTTCGGCACGGTCAACGATTGGAGCGCCGGGCTGACCTGGGCGCCGACCGAAAAGCTGAACCTGGGGGCGAGCTACATCGTCAACCAGGAAGCCCCGGCGATCAGCCAGCTCGGCAATCCGCAGGCGGTGACCTTCAACGTGCCCTATTATGATTTCAGCCGGGGTGAGACGGTGCTGGTTGCGGTGACCAGCGGGGGCAATCCGCTGCTCCGCCGCGAACAACAGCGCGACATCAAACTGTCGGCCAACTGGACCTTGCCGTTCATAGCCAATTCGAACGTGGTGGTAGAATGGTTCCGCAATCGCTCAACCGATGTCACCGCCAGCTTCCCATTGCTGACACCGGAAATTGAAGCCGCCTTTCCAGGCCGGGTGACCCGCGATGGCACCGGCCGTCTGACCGCGATCGATCAACGCCCGGTGACATTCGCCCAGCAGGAAAGCTCACGGCTGCGCTGGGGCTTCAACCTGTCTGGCACGATCGGCAAGGCGCCTGCGGGCGGCGGCATGTTCGGACCCGGCGGCGGCGGTGCGCGGCCTGCGGGTCAGCCAGCCAGTACTGCGGCAGCTCCACCAACTCCGGCCCCACCGCCACCAACTGCCGGAGCCGCGCCGCGTGCAGGCGGCGGTCCGCGCGGCGGCGGCCGGGGCGGCGGCGGCTTAATGGCGGCGTTGGGCGGCGGCCAGCAGGGGCGCTGGAGCCTTGGGGTCTATCACACCGCCCAGTTCCAGAACCGCGTGCTGATTACCCCGGGCGGCCAGGCGCTCGATCTGCTTGATGGCGATAGCCTTAGCACCGGCGGATCACCGCGCCATTCGTTAGAGTTCAACGGCGGGGCGTTTCACAAGGGGTTGGGGATGTTCTTCCAGGGCAGTTGGAGCGCGCCGACCACGGTTGAGGCCAGCGGCCTGCCGGGCACCAGTGACCTGCGCTTTGGCAGTGTCACCAGCGTCAACCTGTTCCTGTTCAGCGAATTTTCGATGATGCCCAAACTGACCAAGAAGGTCCCGTTCCTGAAGGGTGCGCGCGTGTCCTTCCGGATCGAGAACCTGTTCGGCTCGGTCC
>VFKS01000356.1 GCA_009885425.1 Novosphingobium sp. | reverse complement strand
GTGCTCCGAAGCCAGCTTCTGATCTGAAGCGAGTGGCTTAAGCGTGAAAGGAGGTGACCGATGTCTCATGGTTCAGCAGAGGGGTCGGTAATCCGCCACATGGAGCATTATCGCGAAGGGTGACCGAAGCGATAAAGGTTTCGTGAGCGGCGCTTCCGGCCGCTGACCATGTCAAGGGCGGCTCTCGGTTTACCGGGGCCGCCCTTCTCATTTGTTGGCCTTTGGTGCAATCCCGGCTATGGTGGAAAGGTGCATAGTTCTATGCATTTATTACATTTCGCTTGTAAATGACGTAATTTTCGTTCAAAGCCAGCGCCTCGCAATTGAAGGATCGAAGCCGATGGCGACCCTCGCCGAATCCCCCTCCCGGTTCACCCGCCTGCCCCACCCCGCACCGGTCGCAGCCGACATCCGGGCAGAGATTCTCGCCAACCCCGGTTTTGGCGCGCGGTTCACCGATCACATGGTGACGATCGAGTGGAGCGAAGCGGACGGTTGGCACAGCCCCACGGTCGGCCCTTATGGCCTGATCGCGCTCGATCCGGCGGCCTCGGTGCTGCACTATGCGCAAGAGATTTTCGAAGGCATGAAGGCCTATCGCCATCCCGATGGTGCGATGGCGCTGTTTCGCCCCGATGCCAATGCCGCGCGCTTCAACGCCTCAGCCCGGCGGCTCGCGATGCCCGAATTGCCGCCCGAACTGTTTATCGCTGCGATCGAAGAGCTGGTTCGCGCCGATGCCGAATGGTTCCCGACAGTTGAAGGCGGGTCGCTCTATCTGCGCCCGTTCATGATCGCGACCGAGGCGTTCCTGGGTGTGCGCCCGGCCAAGGCCTACAAATTCATCGTCATCGCCAGCCCAGCCGGCAACTACTTCAAATCCGGCGCGCCGGCAGTTTCGATCTGGGTTTCGGACTATACCCGCGCCGCGCCCGGCGGCACCGGCGCGGCCAAGTGCGGCGGCAACTATGCCGCCAGCCTGGTGCCGACAGCGGAAGCCTTTGCCAAAGGCCACGACCAGGTATTGTTTCTTGATGCGGCCGAACACAAATGGATTGAGGAGCTGGGCGGAATGAACCTGTTCTTCGCTTTTGCCGATGGCCGCCTGACCACCCCGCCGCTGACCGGCACAATCCTGCCGGGCATCACCCGCGATAGCCTGATCGCGCTCGCCCGCGAAGAAGGGTTGGACGTTCGTGAGGAGCGCTACAGCCTTGACCAATGGCGCGCCGATGCCGCCTCTGGTGCGCTGATCGAAGCCTTCGCCTGCGGCACCGCTGCGGTCGTCACCCCGGTCGGCAAGGTCGCCCAGCCCGGCGCCGAATTCACCATCGGATCGGGCGGCCCCGGTCAGTTGACCGGCAAGCTCAAAGCCCGCCTGACCGCGATCCAGCGCGGCGAGGAAGCCAACAGCCACGGCTGGGTCCACCGGATCGGCTGACGATTAGGGTTCGGACTTATTGGCATTGGGTCCGAACGCTAGTTCCTTTTTGAACTTCGCGTTATTCTGCTACTAAGGCGGCAAGGCGCAATCATTTGCGTCAAAATTGACGGAGATTTTCAAGATGCGCACCTTGATTTCTGCTGCCGCTGGCGCGCTTCTATGCCTCGTCGCCGCACCTGCCATGGCCCAGAGCGTGAGCGACGCCGAAGCCAACCAGATTCTCGCAGCAATGGAAACGCCTGCTTCGTCGCTCTGCGCCGATTCCGACCGAGCCAAGGCGCGCGAACCGATCGAGCATTTCAACACTTGCCAGACCGCGCTGGGCGAACTGGCCGCGTTCCGTCAAAAGAATGCCAAGGCCTCGCCCGGCCAGAAGGAAGTCTACAAGTTCTTCGAAGCCTCGCTGGAAATGGGCAACACCTTTGCCTTGCTGCGGGTCGACATCAAGCCCACCCTGCGGGTCTGTGCCAACATCGAAAAGCAGTGGGCACTGGCCAACCAGACCAATGTCGCCGTGGTTGGCCCGCAATTGGCCGATGCAATCAATTCGACCAAGCTATTGGTACGCCCGCTGGTCGAGCTGTGCCGCGGCCAGTTCCCTGCTCCCCAAGGCGCAATCCCGCTCTGATCGAAGGCTGGACCTGTCCGTAGGACTTCGGCAAAGTACGGCATGACCTTTGCCATTGATCGCCGCCGCTTTCTCTCGGCCACATCGGCAGCCTTTGCCGCGCTTTCCGCCTCGGGCTGCCATGCTGCAAGGTCCGGCGTGCCGTCAGCCGATCCCTATGGCCCATTGCAGCCCGATCCGGGCGGATTGCTCGATCTGCCCGAAGGGTTCTCGTACCGCGTCATCTCGCGCCTCGGCGATGCGATGAACGATGGCGGCAAGGTGCCCGATGCCGCTGACGGCATGGGCTGCTTTGCCCTGCCCGGCGGCAAGCTGGCACTGGTCCGCAACCACGAACTGCGGCCCGGCAGGGACAGCGGCGGGGCCAGCGGCGCGGCGTTTGATCGCGATAGCAGCGGCGCACCGCTGCCGGGCGGCACCACCACGCTGGTGCTAAACGCCGCCACGCTTGAGCGGGAACGCGAGTACCGCTCGCTCTCGGGGACGATCCGCAACTGTTCGGGCGGAGTCACGCCGTGGGGATCGTGGCTGACCTGCGAAGAAGACGTGACCCGAACCGGCGCAAAGGCCGAACGCGATCACGGCTGGGTGTTCGAAGTGCCCGCTTCCGCCAGTGAACCGGTCGATCCCCTTCCCTTGAAAGCCATGGGGCGGTTCAATCACGAAGCCGCCGTGGTCGATCCCAAAAGCGGCGCGGTGTTTTTGACCGAGGACCGGGAGGATGGCCTGCTCTATCGCTTTCTCCCGGCCGTCCCCGGCCAGTTGGCGCGCGGTGGGCGGTTGCAGGCGCTTACGCTCGCCGCCCCGGTTAAGGGCACGCTCAAACCGCTGGCATGGACCAAAGTGCGCTGGATCGATCTCGACGATCCGGAAAGTCCTAACGATGATCTGCGCAAACGCGGCGCGGCACTGGGCGCGATGACCTTTGCCCGCGGCGAAGGCATTCATCTGGGACTTGACGCCAAGGGCAAGACCGAACTGTTCTTTGTCGCGACATCGGGCGGTGCGGCCAAACTGGGCCAAGTCTGGCGACTGCGGCTGGATACCCCGGCAGATCGGCTGCAGCTGTTCTTCGAATCGACCGACCCCACGCAGTTCAACTATGGTGACAACCTGACCGTCGCCCCCAATGGCCACCTGATCGTCTGTGAGGATCAGTACACCGATGACGCGGAAAACCACCTGCGCGGTTTGACCGCCGCGGGGCTGCCCTATGATTTTGCACGGGTACGCCTGCCGACCGAACCGGCCGGGGCCTGCTTCTCACCCGATGGCAAGGTGCTGTTTGTCAACCTCTACAGCCCAACGACCACATTGGCGATCACCGGACCTTGGGCGCATCTCAAGGCTTGAAGATTGCCTTCAGGGCTTCGTCGATCTGCGAATAGCGGAAGGTGAAACCGCTGTTCAGCGCGGCCTCGGGAAGTACCCTTTGCCCACCGAGCAACAGTTCCTTGGCAAAGTCACCCAGCACCCATTCCAGCGGCAATGCGGGGACCGGCAGAAGCGCAGGCCGGTGCAGGGCTTTGCCCAGCGCGCGCGTGAAATCGCGGTTGCGCACCGGCGCGGGCGCGGTGCCGTTGACCGGGCCCGACAGCGCCGAATTGGCGATGCAGTGGCAGATCAACCGGACCAGATCATCGCGGTGGATCCAGCTCATCCAGTGCCGCCCGCGCCCGAACGGCCCGCCCAGCCCGAGCTTGAACGGCAGCACCATCCGCCCTAGCAAGCCGCCTTCGGCCGCCAGTACCAGCCCGATCCGCAGCCGCACCGTGCGCAGTCCCAGCGCCTCGGCCTTGCTCGCCGCAGCTTCGATTGCGACGCAAACCTGCCGAGAAAAGCAATCGGTGCCGCTGCTGGCCTCGGTCAGCTCTTCGTCCCCGCGAAGGCCATACCAGCCAATCGCGCTGGCCGAGATGAACACTTCCGGACGCGCGGTCAGCCGCTCGATCAGCTCCAGACAAGCCTCGGTAACGTCAATCCGCGACGCGATAATCCGCGCCCGCTTGGCCTTGGTCCAAAACCCGTTGGCCAGCGGCTCCCCGGCCAGATTGACCACCGCTTTGATCCGCGCGCTCGCCGCAAGCTCGTCTAGTGAGGTGATGACCTTCACGCCTGTAGGCAGCCCAGTGCTGCCCACTGTCTTGCGGCTCAGAACAGTCACCGAATGCCCGGCTGCGGCCAAAGCTGAAACAAGGCGGCTACCGACAAAGCCCGTCCCACCGGTGACCAACACCTCTTGTCGTGAGCCCAGCGCCTCGGCCAGTTCGGCGAGCGGGGATTTGGTGTCTGCAATCATGCCGGATCCTTTCAAAGGAATGCGCCGGACCGCAATAGGCTTGCCTGCCGCTTTGCTCCACCTGTTCCTTGGGGATCGCGAGCTGCCACTTGATCTCTTTCCGGCCTGCGTCCATTCAAGTTGCGATACGAAACGCTGAAGATGAGGACCCGCCCCATGGCCGATGCCGAATATACCCCGCCCCCGGTCTGGACCTGGAACAAGGAAAATGGCGGGCAATTTGCCGCGATCAACCGGCCCACCGCGGGCGCGCAGAAGGAACAGGAACTGCCGGTCGGCCAGCACCCGTTCCAGCTCTATTCACTCGGCACCCCCAACGGCCAGAAGGTCACGATCCTGCTCGAAGAGCTGCTCGCTGCGGGGCATAAGGGCGCCGAATACGATGCCTGGCTGATCAATATCCGCGAAGGCGATCAGTTCGGTTCGGGCTTTGTTGCGATCAATCCCAATTCGAAGATCCCGGCGATGGTCGACCATTCCGGACCGAAGCCGATCCGGCTGTTCGAAAGCGGGGCAATGATGTTGCATCTGGCTGAAAAGTTCGAGGCCTTTATCCCCAAGGACGCCGCGGGCCGGGCCGAATGCCTCAGCTGGCTGATGTGGCAGATGGGCAGCGCGCCGTTCATCGGCGGCGGGTTCGGGCATTTCTATGCCTATGCGCCGATCAAGATCGAATATGCGATCGATCGCTATTCGATGGAAACCAAGCGCCTGTTCGATGTCGTCAACAACCGGCTGGGCGAAAGCCGGTTTCTGGCCGGCGACGAATATACCATCGCCGATATGGCGACCTACGCCTGGTTCGGCCTGCTCTATCGCGGGCTGGCCTACAACGACGCAGCCACGTTCCTCTCGCTCCACGAATATCAGAATGTCGGCCGCTGGGTTGAAGAGATTGGCGCCCGCCCTGCGGTCAAGCGTGGGCAAAAGGTCAACCTGCCGACCGGCCTGATCGAGCGCCATTCGGCCAGCGATTTTGATGCGCTGGAAGCAACTGCGGCGGGCTAGGTTTCGCAGGACAAGGCGTGACGGGAATCACGGTAGGCCCGCGCCAGACAGACCATGATGTACTCCTCACTAATGGGAGTTCGATCCATGCGCCGTCTCAACCTGTCTGCCTTTCCGCTGATTGCTCTGGCTCTGCTAGCCGCCCCGGTAGCGCTCCACGCGATCGAGCCGGAACCCGCCGAAGCCCTCGCAGTTGCGCAGGAAAATGAGGCCAATCCGCAGCTCGCCAGCGCCCGCGTCCGCCAGGCGATTGCCGGTCTACCTGCCAACGAGATCCTCAGCATTTCTGGCGTCCAGAGGATCGATGATCAGGTGATCTATGTCGACACGCTACGGTTTGACGACGGTGCGACAATGCAGTTGCTCGCCGGGGATCGCGACGCGATCTACATTGTCGCGCGCGAAGTCCGGCTGTCGGGCCCGAATTTCAAGGCCCGGATCGAATTCCGTGATCGGACTGTCCCGAACGCCGAAGCTGGTGCCGCTCCCCCTGCGCGTTTGGCGCAATTGCCACGATCGGGCAGCGATGGCGCACATGGAACGGCTGGCCAAGCGGGTGATCCCGGCAAGCCCGGCCTGATCCGCAAGCTGCCAACGATCTACTTTGTGGTCGGCAAGGTGCGTCAGTCGACCGGCGGCGAGCCTGACTTCAGCGATTGGCGGATCCTCGCTGGCGGAATTGACGGCGGCACTGGCGGCACTGGCGGGCGCGGCCAGCTCGGCCAGTCTGGTCAGGATGGGCGTGACGGCAAGGCCAACATGGGGATTTGCAGCCGCGGTCCGCGATCGGGCGGAAACGGCGGGGCTGGCGGGGCGTTCGGTCCTGGCGGGATCGGCGGCAATGGCGGCAATGGCGGAACCGTGATCTTTCTGGTTCCCGAAACCACAGTCGATGCGATCAAGGATGTGCGGGTCCGCAATCTCGGCGGCTTGCCGGGAATTGGTGGACTCAATGGTGCACCCGGTGAAGGCGGCGGCGGCGGATCGCGCGGCAGTCGTCCCGGCTCGTGCGGCGGGGCCAGCAACGGCTCGGGCGGACCGCTCGGCGCTGGACCAGCCAGCCTGCGCGCTCCTGGCGGCACGGCCGAAGGCCTGCGCGGCCGGGTCTATTACCATGTGATCGATTTCTTTGCCTGATCACCTTAGTTTCGGGGGCGAGTTGCCGTCTCGTCCCCGGAAGCGTTACAAAGCCGCGATTCCCCCCTTCCCAACAGCGCGCGGCCTTCCTATAGGCCGCGCTCTGCTGGGGCGTCGCCAAGTGGTAAGGCAGCGGCTTTTGATGCCGCCATTCGCAGGTTCGAATCCTGCCGCCCCAGCCAGCATACCAAACCATTCGCTTTGCTCTCATGCTCACGGTCGCTAGGCTGCGCGCCAAGGAGAGACCGATGCGCGCGATTCAGGCCTTTATTGAAACTACCGGCGGCCCCGAAGTGATCCAATGGCGTGAGGTTGTTCTGCCCGCGCCTGGCCCCGGCGAGGTGCTGATCCGGCATGAAGCAGTCGGGCTCAATTTCATCGATACCTATTTGCGCACCGGACTTTATCCGATGCGGCTGCCTGGCGGACTGGGGTTCGAAGCGGCCGGCGTGGTTGAGGCGGTGGGCGAAGGGGTGACCCACCTCAAGCCCGGCCAGCGCGCGGCGAGCTTCGGCGGCACGCCGGGTGCCTATGCCAGCGCGCGGATCGTCAAGGCGGGGGAATTGTTCCCACTGCCCGAAGGCATCGACAGCCGCACTGCTGCCGCTGTGTTCCTCAAAGGCGCGACGACCGAGGCCTTGGCCGAGCGGGTCGCGCCGGTCGCTCCCGGCGGCTGGGCGCTCGTCCCGGCGGCCGCTGGCGGGGTCGGGCTGCTGCTGGTGCAATGGCTGAAAGCGCGCGGTGTGCGGGTGATCGGCACGGTCGGCAGCACCGAAAAGGTGGCGCTGGCGCAGGGCGCAGGGGCGGAACAGGTGTTCCTGTCCGGTGATCCAGACCTTGTCGCCAAGGTTCGCGAAGCGACCGGCGGCACGGGCGTTGCGGTTTCCTATGACGGGGTTGGCGCGTCCAGCTGGCAAAGCTCGCTCGACTCAATGGCGCCGCGCGGCACCGTGGTCAGCTTTGGCAATGCCAGCGGCCCGGTCACCGGGGTCGCGCTGCGCGATCTCGCCACGCGCGGCTCGCTGTTCGTCACTCGGCCCGGGGTCTATGACTATTACCGCGATCCCGCCGAAGCCATGGCGGGAGCCGCCAAGCTGTGGGAGATGGTCGGCAGCGGCAAGCTCAACATCACCATTGGCCAGACCTATGCGTTGACCGATGCCGAGCAGGCCCACCGCGATCTGGAGGCGCGACGGACCACCGGATCGACGCTGCTGCTGACATGAGCGCACTACCCATGATCGACCTGATCGGCCTGCCGAGCGACGTCAATTCCTCGTTCGAACGCGGCGCGGCGCAGGCCCCCGCCGCGATCCGCCGCGCGCTGTGGTCCGATCGCGGCAACCTGGCTTGTGAGGACGGACAGGAGATCGGGATCGATTTCGAACTGCGCGATCGCGGCGATCTGTGGCTGAACGAAGACGCTGCGGACGATGCGGTGATTGCCGATGCTATCCGCGCTGCAATCCAGTCGAACGCGGTGCCCTTGGCGCTGGGCGGGGATCACGCGATGACCCACCCGGTGCTGCGCGGGATCCACGCCGAGCACGGCCCGGTGACGATCCTGCACTTTGACGCGCATCCCGATCTTTATGACGATTTTGACAGCAACCCGCGCAGCCATGCCTCACCGTTCGCCCGGATCATGGAGGCTGGCCTCGCCACGCGGCTGGTGCAGGTGGGCATTCGTACCCTCAATCGGCATTGCCGCGAACAGGCCGAACGGTTCGGCGTGGAAATCGTGCCGATGGCCGATTTTGCACCCGATAAGGTGCCGGCGCTGGAAGGCCCGCTTTATATCAGCATCGATCTGGACGGGATAGACCCGGCTGACGCACCCGGCGTCTCGCATCCCGAACCCGGCGGGCTGACGGTGCGCGAAGTGCTGGCCGTGCTGCGCCGCCAGACTGCACCGATCGTGGGCGCCGACATCGTCGAACTCAACCCGCGCTTCGATAACAATGATCGCACCGCAATCGTCGCCGCCAAACTGGTGCGGGAGCTTTCGGCGTTAATTGTGCGCAATC
>VFKS01000168.1 GCA_009885425.1 Novosphingobium sp. | reverse complement strand
TGCGATCGAGCTTCGATTCGCCCTCCAGCCGCGCGGCGAAATTCATCGGAACTTCCTTGATCCGCAGCGGCGCATCGACCGTGGCGAGGATATCGAGCAGGATCTTGAAGCCGACGCCCGACAGCCGGTGGGCATCGGACCGCAGCACTTCGGTCTTGAGCATGAAATAGCCGCTCATCGGATCGGTAAGCTCAACTCCGGTAACTTTATTGGCGATCCGGTTGGCAAAGTTGGAAGCCTTGACCCGGTCAGGCCGGCCCCATTGCTCGGTGCTGGCCCCTTCGGCAAAGCGGCTGGCGTAGGACACGTCATAGTCGCCACTTTCGATCGCGGCGAGCATTCCGGGGAGCAGTTCGGGATCGTGTTGATGATCCGCGTCCATGACCGCCACGACTGGCGCAGCGGTGGCGCACATCCCCTCGATCGCGGCCGAAGACAGCCCGCGTCGTCCGATCCGCTGGATCACCCGGACCCGTCCGTCTTCCTGCGCCAAGGCGCGTGCTTCGTCAGAGGTACCATCGGGGCTGTTGTCATCAACGATGATCACTTCCCAGGCGATCCCGGCCAACGCCTTGTCGAGCCGCTCGACCATACCGCGCAGGTTCTTGCGCTCGTTATAAGTGGGGAGGACAACGCCGAGACGAAGGGTCATTCAAACAGCTCCGGACTAACACGCGGGGCCTTCGACAAGCTCAGGCTGAGCGGATTTCGAATTCAAAACCAAGAACCGCTCAGGCTGAGCCTGTCGAAGCCCATGCCACGGCCTTGCCGTTAGAGTCTTTCGAGGATTGCGTCGCCGATTGCAACAGTGCCCATGGTTCCGCCCAGATCGCCGCCGCGCACGCCATCAGCGAGGGCGCGGGCAACCGCCGCTTCGATCCGCACGGCCTGATCGTCACGTCCGAGCGAATGACGCAGCAACATCGCGGCGGACAGCACTGTCGCCATCGGATTGGCAAGGCCCTTGCCCGCGATATCGGGGGCGCTGCCGTGGATCGGCTCGTAAAGGCCCTGGCTGCCTTCGCTGAGCGAGGCCGAGGCGAGCAATCCGATCGAACCAACGCACATCGAGGCCTGATCGGACAGGATATCGCCAAACAGGTTGCCGGTAACGATCACATCGAACTGGCCGGGATTTTTCACCAGCTGCATCGCGGCATTATCGACATACATGTGGCTGAGCTCAACTTCGGGATACTCGGCCGAAACCTCGATCACCACGTCGCGCCACAGCTGGCTGGTTTCGAGCACATTGGCCTTGTCGACCGAACACAGCTTCTTGTCCCGGACCAGCGCTGCCTTGAAGGCGACATGGGCGATCCGGCGCACTTCGTCTTCGGCGTAGGACATCATGTCCCAACCCTGACGGCGGCCATCGGGCAAAGTGCGAATGCCCTTTTCGCCAAAATACACATCGCCATTAAGCTCGCGCACGATCAGCAGATCGATGGCGCCAGCCACTTCAGGACGCAGCGCAGATGTATCTTCCAAACCTTTGAAAACTTTAGCCGGACGCAGGTTGGCAAACAGCCCCAGTTCCTTGCGTAGGCCCAGAATTGCTTGCTCCGGGCGGAGCGAACGCTCCAACGCATCGCAGTCCGGATCACCAACCGCACCAAACAGGATCGCATCGGCCGCGCGGGCAATCGCCAGCGTCTCGGGCGGAAGCGGGTGGCCGTGGGCCTTATAGGCCGCGCCGCCGACAGCGGCATGGGCCAGCTCAAGACCAGCCAGCCCCAGTGCCTCCAGCACACGCACCGCTTCGCGGGTAACTTCGGGGCCAATGCCGTCTCCGGCGAGTACCGCAATTTTCATGGCCGAATGTCCGTCCTTACCCGATTTTCGCCAGCCGCTGACGCAGCATGGAGCGCGCGCCCATAACATCGCCGCGCCGATCTGCAAGCAGGTAGCGCTCAAGCCGCGCGCCGGTGGCATCGAACCGGGCCAGTTCGCCGGCGTGATCCTCAGCCGCTTCGGGCATCGCGCCGCCATAGCCCAGCTCGCGCAGCAGCAGTGCCTCATAGGCCAGCAGCCCCGGTAACCAGCCCCGCGCCGAGGGGGCATGGCAGATCGCATCGAGCAAGCCCGACAGCGCCGAATAGAGCGAGGGATAGGCCTGCCGTTCGGGCAGCGCCGCCGTGGTCAGTGCGGTGACCCAGCCGATCGCCGCGGCGGCCAGTGGCTCGCCCAGCCACGGCCCGCGGCTGTGAGTTAGCTCCAACCGGGCGCTGGGCAGCTGGCTTTAGCTGCGC
>VFKS01000044.1 GCA_009885425.1 Novosphingobium sp. | reverse complement strand
CGCCGCCTGGACGCTTGCCGCAGGCTGGGCGATCCTTGCTGCGCGGGCCAAGGCGAAGCGCGCCGAGGCGGGGCTGCGCCATGCCCGGCGGCTGTCGCGGATGGTCGATGAAAGCCCGGCGCTGCCCCTGCTGGTCCGCGCCGACGGCAAGATCGAGGCGCCGTCGAAGCTGGCCGGCTGGCTTGGCCTCGATGCCGTACCGCAGTTTCTCACCGAGCTCGACGCCGGCGAAAAGGGCCTGACCGCCGAACAGCTTGCCGAGCTCACCGAAGCTGTCCGCCGCACGCAGAAGACCGCAGCGCCCTTCCGCATGGTGGCGACGCCGCGCGGCTCAAGCCGCAGCCTTGCCCTGCGCGGCCATCTTGCCGATCCGCAGGTCTCGCCCGGCGGCGCAGCTCTGGTGTGGATATTCGACTTCAGCGACAGCGAAAGCGAGCTGGTCAAGCTGCGCGGCGAAGCCGCGCGGGCGCGCGGGGACTTCTCCGCGCTCGTCGGCCTGATCGAAGCCGCGCCGATGCCGATGTGGTTCCGCGGGCCCGAAGGCGACTTGCGGCTGGTCAATCAGGCCTATGTCGCGGCTGTCGCAGGCACCGATGCGCGGCAAGTGGCCGAAGATGGGACCGAACTGATCGAAAGTGTCGATGGCCTGACCGCGAAGCAAGTGGCGCTGCAGGCGGCGGGCAAACAGCTGCCGATTGAGCGGATGGTTTCGGTCACCATCGCCGGGCAGCGTCGGGCCTTTCGCGTGTCCGACTTGCCGCTGGGGGATGAAGGCGTCGCAGGTTATGCGGTCGATGTCGAAGAAATGGAGGAGCTATCGCGCACGCTCAAGGCTTTCCGCGATGCCCAGCGAGCGATGCTCGATCAGTTCTCGGCCGGTGTCGCGCAGTTCGATGCCAAGCGCCAGCTGACCTTTGCCAACCCGCCGTTCCAGCGGATCTTCGCGCTCAAGAGCACGGTGATGCTCGATCCGCCGATGTTTGAGCGCTGGCTCGATCTGGCCCGCGATGCCGGGCGCGTGCCCGAGGCGCGCGATTTCCCGGCCTGGCGGCGCGAACGGGCGGGGTGGTTCACCGCCAGTGCGGCGCAGGAAGAGGCCTGGGTGCTGGGCGATGGCACTCATGTGCGGATCGTTGCCCAGCCGCTGCCCGATGGGGGTCTGATGCTGATCGCTGAGGACCGGACCGAGCAGCTTCAACTCTCGGCCGCGCGCGATACCTTGCTGCGGACCCGTACCGCGACCTTTGACAGCCTGTTCGAATCGCTAGCGGTATTCGCTCCTGATGGCCGCTTGCAGCTGTGGAACCGGCGGTTTGCGGCTGATTGGGGGCTGGAAGACAGCTTCCTCGATACCCATCCGCGGATCGAAAACCTGCTGGTCGAGATCGCCCGTGCACTGGCCAAGCCGGTCAAGGCCAAGGCGGTCGGCGATGTGGTCCGCGCTGCCACGCTCGACCGCAAGCAGACCGGAGGCCGGGCCGTGCTGGCCGATGGGCGCACGCTTGAATTTGCTGGGGTGCCGCTGCCCGATGGCAATGGCCTGCTGACCGTGCTCGACATCACCGATTCCCAGAAAGCCGAAGAAGCGCTGAAGCAGCGCGCCGCCGCGCTCGAAGAAGCGGACTCGATGAAGACCCGCTTCCTTGCCAATATGAGCTACGAGTTCCGCACACCCTTGACCTCGATTGGCGGTTTTGCCGAACTGCTTGAGGCCGGGCTGGGCGGCGATCTGTCCGACAGTGGCAAGGAGTATGTCAGCGCAATCCTCCAATCGGTCGAACGGCTTGGAGAGCAGATTGAATCGGTTCTCGACCTCTCGCAAAGCGAAGCCGGGATGCTGCCGCTGGCGCGTGAGGAGATCGATCTACTGCCGTTCGTGACCCAGCTGGTCGAGGACCGGGCCGGGCGGATCAAGGCCGCTGGCCTGGCGCTCGACCTGCGCGGTGACAAGGGCGTCGGGCGAATCGAAGGGGACAAGCGGCGGCTCGGCCGGGCGATTGGGCACCTGCTCGACAATGCGGTGATCGCGACGCCGCCCGGCGGGCGGTTGCTGGTCGAACTGGCCGGGCACAAGGGCAAGGCCCGGATCGTGATTTCCGATAACGGCGCCGGGATGGATCCCGCCACACTGGCCCGCGCGCTTGAAGGGATCAAGGTCAGCGCCGATGGCAAGGGTGTTGAGCGCCGCCAGGGGCTCGGTCTGCCGCTGGCCCGCCAACTGATTGAAGCTCATGGCGGCAGTCTGAAATTGATGTCCGAACCGGGCCAAGGGACCGCCGCGATCGTCGAGCTGCCGTGAAACTCGAACTACCCGATCTCGCCGCGATGGAGCGATTGGGCGCAAGGATCGCCGCCGCATTACGGCCCGGCGATGTGGTCGCGCTGTCGGGCACGCTGGGCACTGGCAAGACCACTCTGGCCCGCGCGATTATCGCGGCGTTAGGCCATCGGGGTGAGGTTCCTTCGCCGACTTTCACCATCGTAGAGACCTATGATCCACCAGCCTTGCGCCTGCCACTGGTCCATGCCGATTTCTACCGTTTGAAGCATCCGGCGGAGGCCGAGGAAATCGGGCTGGATGATTACCGGAGCGGTGCTGTCCTGCTGGCCGAATGGCCAGAAATGGCCGGTGGTTTCGCGGATGAGCCGGGCTGCCTTTCAATAATTCTGGAAACTGCGGAAACGGGGCGGATTGCGATTGTCGAACTGGGGGCAGATTGGCTAGGGCGTCTGGGATGAGTGATAAGCTGCCAGACGGCGTTGACGCCTTCCTTGCCGCTGCCGGTTGGCGCGATGCCGTGATCGAGCCGCTTGCGGGCGATGCTTCGTTCCGCCGCTATTTCCGCGTTCAGCGCGGCGACAAGACCGCAATGTTGATGGATGCACCGCCGCCCAATGAAGACCCCGCGCCGTTCCTGCGCGCGGCGAAGTGGCTCGACGCCAATGGCATGCGCGCACCGTATGTGCTGGCCGAGGATGCCGCGCGGGGGTTGGTTCTGCTCGAAGATTTCGGCGACGTGCGGATGCGCGAATACCTTGATAGCTGGGCTGATGACGAGCGCGAGATCTACCGCGCGGCGATCGACGCGCTGACCGATCTGCACCGCCTGCCGCCGGGGCCGTTCCTCGACTATTCGTTGAGCGAATATATCCGCGAGGTGAAGCTGTTCATCGATTGGTACTGCCCAGCACAAAACCTCTATGTTGACGGGGCGGGCTTCGTTTCGGCCTGGGAAAAAACGCTGGGCGATCTGCTCTCCCGGCAACGACCCGGGGTGACTGTACTGCGTGATTATCACGCTGAAAACATCATGTTGCTGGGCGGACTTCACAAGCAGGGTTTGCTTGATTTTCAGGACGCGCTGGTCGGGCACCCGGCCTATGATCTGGTCTCGCTGTTGCAGGATGCCCGGCGCGATGTGCCGCCTGAACTCGAAGGTGACATGTTTGACTACTATGTGGCCAAAGCCGCGCCGGGCGACGATTTCCTGGCCGACTATGCCCGGCTGGGGGCGCAGCGTAACGCCAAGATCATCGGCATTTTTGTGCGGCTGTGGAAGCGCGACGGCAAGCCGCGCTACCTCGACTATATCCCGCGGGTATGGGCACACCTTGAACGCGATCTGTCACACCCGGCTCTGGCCCCCGTCGCCGCATGGTTCGATGCCAATGTGCCCGCCGAGCTGCGCGCAGCAGGCGGAGGCAGCTTCACGGTATGAAACCCGTTCCCGATACGGCGATGGTAATGGCCGCAGGCAAGGGCACGCGGATGATGCCGCTGACTGCCGATCGGCCCAAGCCATTGGTTTCGGTCGCGGGAATAACGCTGCTCGATCACGTGCTCGACCAACTGCGCAGCGCCGGAGTGGGCCGGATCGTAGTCAACGTGCACTATCTGCCCCATCAGATCGAAGCCCATCTCGCCGTCCATGCAGCAGACTTCGATGTGACGATCTCGGACGAGCGCGACTTGCTCCTCGATACCGGGGGCGGCTTGATCAAGGCGCTGCCGCAGATTGGCGCTGACCCGTTCTATTGCGTCAATGCCGATAACTGGTGGGTTGATGAAGGCAGCAATGCCTTAGCCGATATGGCCCAGGCTTGGGATGCGGACCGGATGGACGTGCTGATGCTCGTCGTGCCCTATGCGCAGGCCGGTAATAGCCAGGGCGACGGCGATTTCGATATGGACACCGAAGGCCGCCTGTCGCGCGATGGGCCCAAGCGGCACCGGCCGTTCGTGTGGACCGGGATCCAGCTGCTGG
>VFKS01000225.1 GCA_009885425.1 Novosphingobium sp. | reverse complement strand
TGTTCATCGTCGATACCCGGTTCCACCCGCTCGGCACCTGCCAACTATCGTGGATCCTGCGGACCCCCCGGCACATCGCGCTGAGCGATGTGATGAAGCGCGACCAGACCCTGATCCCGGTCGACATGGATCAGGAAGAGGTCGCGCTGCGGTTCCAGAAATATGCGCTGATCTCGGCAGCGGTGGTCGATCACGACGGGCGGCTGGTCGGGCAGATCACCGTCGATGACATCGTCCACATCATTCAGGAAGAAGCCGGCGAAGACGTCCTGCTGCTGTCTGGCGCGGGCGATGGCGATATCAACGAACCGATCCGCGACAGCTATGTCAGCCGGGTCCGCTGGCTGATCGCCAATCTGGTCACCGCGCTGCTGGGCGCGACGATCATTTCGAGCTTTGGCGGGGCGATCGAAAAGCTGGTGGCGCTGGCCGCACTGTCGCCGATGGTAGCCTCGATCGGTGGCAATGCCGGAACCCAGACCATGGCGGTAACCGTCCGCGCGCTCGCCACCAACCAGCTGACCCGCGCCAACACCGGCCGGATCCTGCTGCGCGAGTTTCGCGTGGCGCTGCTCAATGGAGTGACCGTCGCCGCGCTGATCGGGATCGCCACCATGCTGGTCTTCGCCAATCCACTGCTCGGCGCCGTTATCGCCACCGCGGTGATGCTCAATATCGTCACGGCAGGCCTGGCTGGCGTAATCGTGCCGGTGCTGTTCGACCGTTTTGATCAGGACCCAGCGGTCGCCAGTTCGGTATTCGTGACGATGATCACCGATTCGATGGGCTTCTTCGCCTTCCTTGGCCTCGCTGTGTATAGCGGGCTGGTCTGATTCCATGCCGTTGCACCTGACCAAAGTCGCCTACGGCGCCACTTCGCTCGAGGATATGCGGGCCTGGTTCGCGGGGCGAGGCGATCTGGCCTACCTGACCACACGCTATTTGCCCAAGCGCCACGCCGAAATTCTGGATGGCGGATCGCTGTTTTGGATTTTCAAGCACCAGCTGGTGCTGCGCAGCCCGATTCTGCGGTTTGAAGAGGCTGAGGGCGGCAAGACCAATATCGTCATCGGCACCCAGCTGATAGGCGTCCACCCCCGCCCCAAACGCGCCCATCAGGGCTGGCGCTATCTGGATGAAGCTGACGCGCCGATCGACCTTGGCGATGGACAGGAACCGGGCGAAACGATGCCGGGCAACCTTGCCAGCGAACTGG
>VFKS01000285.1 GCA_009885425.1 Novosphingobium sp. | reverse complement strand
ATCAATGCGATCTGGGTTGGGCAGCTGCTGGGCGATACCGCTTTGGCCGCTACCGCGAGCGCCAATATCCTGATGTTCCTGCTGTTCGCGCTGATCTTTGGCTTTGGCATGGCGGCAACGGTCCGAATCGGGCAGGCTTGGGGCGGGCACGACGTGATCGCCGCGCGGCGGGTGATGGGGACCGCGCTTGGACTGACGGGCGCGATCACGCTGATCACGACAGTCGCCGGGATCGCCTATGCCGATGTGCTGCTCGATTGGCTGGCCACCCCCGGTGCCGCCCGGGGTCAGGCGTTGGCCTATTTGCAGGTGGCCCTGATCGCCAATCCGCTCGCGACCTTCACCACGATGATTGCGATGGGGCTGCGCGGGGCCGGCGATGGCGCCACGCCGCTGCGCTTCATGATCCTTACGGCGCTGCTTGATGTTGCGCTCAATCCGCTGCTGATTCAGGGCTGGGGCCCGTTCCCAGCCTTGGGCATTGCCGGATCGGCCTGGGCGATGGTGATTGCGACCACGATTGGTTTCGCCGGGCTGCTGATCTGGATCTATGCCAAGGACCTGCCGCTGCGGCTGCGCGGGGCCGAGCTGCGCTGGCTGATGCCGGCCCGCACAGAGACGGCCTATCTGCTTTCCAAGGGGCTGCCGATGGGCGCGCAGATGTTGATCATTTCCAGCGCCGGGGTGGTCATGATCGGTCTGGTCAACCGCGAAGGCTTGGTCACCGCCGCCGCCTATGGCGCGCTGCTGCAGATCTGGAACTATATCGGGATGCCGGCAATGGCGATCGGCGGGGCGGTCAGCGCGATGGTCGCCCAGCACATTGGTGCCAGGCGCGAAGACCGGGTCGATGCGATCAGTCGCGCGGGGGCGCTTTCAAACTTGGCGATGACCGGAGTGATGATTGCGGCGCTGGTTCCGTTTGACCGACCGGTGCTGGAACTGTTTCTGGGTTCCAGCAGCCCGTCGGTGGCAGCGGCGCTGCATATCCAGGATCTGGCGATCTGGACCTATCTGCCGTTCGGTGTAACGATCGTGCTGTTTGGCGCGCTGCGCGCCTATGGCGTGATCTATGCCCAGCTGCTGGTGCTGTTCTTCGCGATGTATGTCGTGCGGCTTGGGGCCTATTACCTGCTCTATCCCAGCTTTGGGGCGGACGCGCTGTGGTATTCGTTCATGCTCAGCTCGGTCGTGTCGATGCTGCTGACCATGGCGGTCTACTTCTACGCGCCGTGGCGGGGGCGGATGCTGGAACGGATTGCGTGAGGCTTAGCGGCCCTGAGCGCGCCAACGCTGGACGGTGCGCTGGACCATTTCCTCTTCCCCGCCCGATGCGTTCCACAGTTCGGTAAAGCTCGGATCGGCCGAAGCCGGACGCTTCATCTCTTCAAGTTCATCGAAGGAGACGCGGATCGGGATCGAGACACCTTCGCCGCAGATGATGCATTCGCGGTTGCGCAAGGCGGGGATGGAATCGAGGAAACCGCGCGCGCCTTCGGGCATGGCGGCTTTCACAAAGGCCTGATCGCGATCGTTGTTGAGACGCATCGAAATGATCGTACCGCACTGTGACAGCACGCCTTCGGCCAGATCCGACGGGCGCTGGGTAATCAGGCCCAGCGATACGCCGTATTTACGGCCCTCCTTGGCAATCCGGCTAAGGATCCGGCCAACCGAGGAACCATCGGAGTTCTTCTCGTTCGGGACATAACGGTGCGCTTCTTCGCAAACCAGCAGCACCGGGCGCGTTTTCTCATCGCGCGACCAGATCGCAAAGTCGAACACCAGCCGGCTCAGCACTGCTACAACCGTGGAGGTAACATCCGAAGGAACGCCCGAAACGTCGATGATCGAGATCGGTTTGCCCTTGCTCGGCATCCGGAAAATCTTGGCGATAAACTCGGCCATCGTATCGCCGACCAGCATGCCCGAAAACAGGAACTGGTAACGCGGATCGGCCTTCAATTCGTCGATCTTGGTCCGAATCCGCATAAACGGGGCCGAACTGGTCGCCTTGTCGAGCTTACCCATTTCGGTCTGGATCAGGTTGGTCAGATCTGACAGCAGATAGGGGATCGGACTGTCGACGGTGATCTTGCCCATGGTTTCGGTGAGCCGGTTTTTCGACCGCGCAGCGAGCAGGCACTTGGATAGAATGTCCATATCCTCTTGCCGGTCATTGCCCGAGGTGGTCAGGA
This sequence comes from Novosphingobium sp., assembly GCA_009885425.1. Lineage (GTDB taxonomy): Bacteria > Pseudomonadota > Alphaproteobacteria > Sphingomonadales > Sphingomonadaceae > Novosphingobium. The sequence continues at coordinate 2,850 of VFKS01000285.1, read as the reverse complement.
ACACTTCGCAGTGCTCTTCGAAATTCATTAGCCAGTACGGCATCTGCAGGTTCGAGACGTCAAAGATCATGCCGGTCTGCTTGAAGGCAGCGGAATATTCGCCGTGCGGATCGATCATCACGATGTGCCCTTCGGGGGCATGTTCGCAAATCCGGTGCAGGATCAGCGCGGCGCTGGTCGATTTACCGGTACCGGTTGAGCCGAGCAGGGCGAAGTGCTTGCCCAGCATGGCATCGACATAGAGCCCGGCGCGGATATCCTTGGTCGGGAACACGGTGCCGACCTCGATGCTCGAGCGACCATCCGAGGAGTAGATCTGCTTGAGGTCATTGCTGGTCGCGGGATAGATCAAGGCGCCGGGGATCGGATAGCGCGTCACACCGCGGCGGAAGCTGTGAATCCGGCCGGTCAGCCGTTCTTCATCGCCTTCGCCCATGAAATCGATGCTGGCCATGATCCCGCCGGGGGTCTTGGAATCCTGCCGCTGGGTGCGGACCGAAGCGAGCAGCCAGCCTTTGCCGACTCGAATTTTGATCTGGCTGCCGACCTGCCCGGCCAGCGCCACCGATGGATCGCTATCGCCGGAACATTCTTGCAAACGCTGCAGATCCAGCGCGATCGCCGATCCCGAACCGGCGATTTCCAGCACAATGCCGATGGGTTCGCGGGCATTGTCGAATTCCTGCGTGGCACCGGTATTCTGCGCTGCTTGCGCGGCTTCGGCAGAATGGTCCGCCCCCTGCGCTACTCGTCCTGCACCAAAACCACTTGCACCAGCATCGGACATTACAATTGCACCCATTCTCTTGAGCCGCCTCTGCGGACTTGCAGGCAAGGACTAGATCAGAGTGGTTAAGAATGGGCTAAGTGTGCGGTCAAACCAGCGCGAACAGCCGCCCAGCCATGAAGCCCATCGCGACCGACAGCGCGACCGCCAGCAGGCCGTAAAAGAACCCGTTGTACTCGGCAAACTGCGCCACTGCGCGTTCAAAGCCCTGCTTCTTCACTTCGACCCGGGCAATCGCCGAGGCGACCACTCGGCCCTTCGTGATTGCGAATGTTTCAGCGGTATAGGTTCCGGTCTGGACGCTGGAGGGCAATTTGATCCGGGCCTGATAGAGCACCTGTTCGGAGATTTTGACGCCCTTTGAATCGTCCTTGTACAGCTGTTCACGCTGCATCAGATCGACCAATCCGGCTGAAAAACGGGCCTGTTCCTTGGGATTATAGGCTCCGATCGGCGAGAGCTGGAGCCAAGGCAGGCCCAGCTCATAGATAGCGGCGGTCTTGTCATCGACGATCCGGTTGATCGGCTTTGACGAGGCCACAGCGAAGAAAGTCGGGGCCGAACGGAACTCGGTACTCTCGGCATTGACCCAAATCCCGGCAATCCGCTGCTTCTCGCGCAGTATGATCGAGCGGGTCGGCCCTTTGAGGACCACGACGATGTCATAGTCCTGCCCGGCCCGCGTTCCATCGGGGGTCAGGATCGCGCCAAACAGCAGCAGTTCGGTGCCGCGAAAACCCTGCCGGACCTGCACTTCATGTTGCGACACTTCGGGAACCAGAATGGGATCGCGCGCGCCGCCGAGCAGCAGCAGGCAGAGCAAGGCCAACAGCACCCTCATGACGGGGTCACCGTATAGATCTCGTCCGGCTGCCAGCCGAGCCCCAGCGCCATCCGCAGCGCAACCACCAGAACGATTGCAGCAAGCGCGAACCGCAGCCGCTCAGCCGGGATCTTCTGCGCCAATTGCGCGCCAATCTGCGCACCCGAAACCGATCCGATCAGCAGCAGCACCGCCAGCACTATGTCGACCGCCCGGGTGGTCAGCGCGTGCATCATCGTGGTCATCATGGTCACGAACAGGATCTGGAACAGCGAGGTGCCGACCACCACCGCCGCGCTCATCCCCAGGATGTAGAGCATAGCCGGAACCAGCACGAACCCGCCACCGATTCCCATCAGCATGGTCAATATCCCGGTGAACACCCCCAACAGCAGCGGCGCCAGCGGAGAAATGTACAGACCCGAGCGATAGAACCGCCAGCGCAGCGGCAGGCTGGCAACCATGGGGTGGTGGCGCCGCTTGGCTGCGGGCAAAGGCACGCCGCTTTTCTGCGCTTTCAGGACCAACCAGCTTTCGCGCGCCATCACGCCGCCGATCCCGCCCAGCATCAGCACATAGAGCACGTTGATCACCACATCGATCTGACCCAGTTCCTGCAGCAAGCGGAACAGCCCGGCGCCGATCACGGTCCCGATCAGTCCGCCTGCGACCATTACGCCGCCCATCTGGTAATCGACTCCGCCGCGCTTGGTATGGGCCAGCACCCCCGAAACCGATGCTCCGGTGACCTGGCTGGCGGCCGATGCCGCAGCGACAGTTGGGGGAATGCCATAGAAAATCATCAAAGGCGTGGTCAGGAATCCGCCGCCGACGCCGAACATGCCCGACAAGATGCCCGTCAGCGCGCCCAGCGCGACGATTATCAGGCCATTGACCGCAAGGTTGGCAATCGGAAGGTAGACGTCCATCTGTTGCCTATCGGTCTACTCCGGCGAGACGGCCAAAAAAAGGCTTAGTCCCTAGAAACCCGCAGAAAGTGTAACTGCCACTCCAGAACCGGGGGCGGCATTTCCCGAAACCCGGAAACGGTAGTCCGCAGAGAGCCTGCTACCGACCGGCCCAATCGGCAGATCGAGCGTCGCGGTTGGTCCGATATCGAGCCTGCTTGCCCCCTTCTGCGCCCCGCCCCAGGCCCCTGCGCCCAGCCGCATTTCGATCGCTCCGCTGCGCACGACCGGTTTTTCGATCCGGGCCTGACCATCGATGAACGGGGTCTGGT
>VFKS01000424.1 GCA_009885425.1 Novosphingobium sp. | reverse complement strand
CTGCGCAGCGCCCAGGCCGAGAGCAAGCCAGCTCCGATCAGTGCCGCCAACGCGATCAGCACCAACACAAGCCGCTGGTGTTTAGCCTTGAATGCAACGCTCATTGATCGCGGGCCTTGTCTCTGCGGGCTTCGGCATTGCGCATGGCACGCAAACTGGAGGCGACCAGCGCGGCGGTGCCGATCACGCTAATCCCATAAGAGGCGATCACGAAGGTCCAGTGGTTCAGATTTTCAGCCATCAACCGCCTCCATCGCTCGGCGGCGGAGCCGTGCCTCGGCCTGGGTATCAGCCAGGATTGCGCGCATTCGCATCAATACAACCGCGCCGAAAATCAGCGAAAGGCCAATCGTCGCCGCCAGCAGACCATAAAGGAATTCCGGCGCCATCTCGCTCTTGCCCATGCTGATCGACGGTGGCTGGTGCAGACTGTTCCACCACAGCACCGAAAAGTGGATGATCGGAATGTTAACCGCGCCGACCAGCCCGAAAATCGCCGGGAGTCGCGATCCGGCCCCGCCGTCGCGATTGGCGGCATCGGCCAGCGCGATATAGGCGCAATAGAGGAAGAACAGCACCAGCATCGAGGTCAGCCGGCCGTCCCAGACCCACCAGGCCCCCCAGGCCGGACGGCCCCACAGCGAGCCGGTGATCAGGCACAGCAGCGCAAAAAACGCCCCCGGCAGGGCTATTGCCCGTGCTGCTATCCCCGCGAGAGGGTGACGCCAGACCAGTTCGGTCAGACTGGCCAGCGCAATCGCGCTCCAGCCGCCCATCCCGAGCCAAGCTGCGGGCACGTGGACGAACAGGATCCGTACCGAATCCCCTTGCAGTCGCTCAGCCGGAGCGCCCCACAGCCCCCAGCCGAGCGCTGCCAGCGTAAGCGCGACCCCGGCCAGCAATAACGGCATAGTCAGAATTCGCGCGAGGCGCAGGAAACGGGCGGGATTGGCGAAGCCGTGCATGGAAAAGGGTTAGGACCTATGAGATCACAATAGCTCTGTGCCACGCTTTGGCAGGGGCGCTGCTTCGCGGCAAGCGCCAAGTCGCCCCCTGAGCGATCACGCGCATTATGTATCGCGAGGGGATAAAATGGGGCGATCGATGGGTCTCGAACCCACGACCTCCGGTACCACAAACCGGCGCTCTAACCAACTGAGCTACGATCGCCACAACCCGGATCACGAAAGGCGATTCAGGCAGGGGCGCGCATTTACACAAAGGCCGCGCGATGGGAAGGGAAAACTGTTAGAAACCACGCGTGACCACCCCGGCCGATTCCACCCGCACACACTTGTTGGCGACCCCTGGAATCCAACGGGTTCCTTCGCCCCAGCTTGACCTGTTCATCCTGCGCGGATTCCTTGAGCCGGATCTTTGCGAAGCGTTGATCGATCAGATCGAAGCCCAGCACCGTCCATCTGCAATCGCCGACGCCAATGGCGATACTGCATTTCGGACCAGTTCGACCTGTGATCTCGATCCTGCCAGCGCCGGCATGGCCGAGCTTGAAGCGCGGTTCGCCGCGCTGTCGGGAATTGCCGCAAGCTTCGGCGAGCCGCTGCAGGGCCAGCGCTATGAAGTGGGGCAGGAATTCAAGGCGCATACCGACTATTTCGAGCCCGATGGTCCTGACTTCACCCGATTTTGCTCTGAAGCCGGGCAGCGCACCTGGACCTTTATGGTCTATCTGGGCGCCGTTCCGGCTGGCGGTGCGACCCGGTTCAAGACCATCGACAAAATCGTTCAGCCCGAGGCGGGAAAGCTGCTGGCCTGGAACAACCGGCTGCCAGATGGCGCGGTCAATCCGGCCACGCTCCATCACGCTCTGAAAGTGCGCAGGGGCCGGAAATATGTGATCACCCGGTGGTATCGGGAACGCCAAGTGCGCCCGGGTTTATCACCATTTCCAGATTGTTAACCAGCGGTTCCTAACATCCTTCTGGAATGTCCTTAAAAGGGGGTTGAACAGTGGCTGCGAAATTGAAGATCGATTCTGCGCTGCATCGTCAGCCGGTTCCTCAGACGCGCCGGACGACACGGCTGCGCTCTCACGCGCGAGCGATGGTCCACTCTAGCCATGGAGACCGCGGAAAAGCCTTGATACACGACATTTCGGTCCATGGCTGCCATCTGGAAACCGATGCCAGGTGGATGCGGTT
>VFKS01000326.1 GCA_009885425.1 Novosphingobium sp. | reverse complement strand
TTCCGAAAGGCCAGTGGTCAGCTTCAGTGCGGCCTTGGTCTGGCCAATCCCGGAAATGTCATCGCGCTCGCCTTCGACTGCCAGAATCGCGGTATCGGTGATCGCGCCCAGATCGACCCGCTTGCCGCGGTGCATGAATGTGCCGTTGGGTAACGAATGCTTCTGGAACACCTCTTCGACCGTCTGGAGGTAATAGGCCGCGTTAAGGTCGCAAACCGCGCGGTATTCGTCATAGAACGCCTTGGTCGCATCGGCGTCTTCATCCGCGCCTGCGACCAGATGCTGGAACATATGGTAGTGGCTCATCATGTGGTTGCCCAGGTTCATGCTCATGAACCCGGCCAACTGCAGGAAGCCGGGATAGACCCGCCGCCCGGCGCCGGGATATTGGAGCGGCACGGTAGCGATTACGGTGTGGCGGAACCATTCGATCGGGCGCTGCATCGCCACGTCATTGACGCTGGTTGGCGCCTCACGGGTGTCGACCGGGCCGCCCATCATGGTCAGCGTCAGCGGGCGGCAGGGATGGCCATCGGCTGCCATGACGGCGGTCGCGGCAAAGGCCGGAACCGACGGCTGGCATACCGCCAGCATATGCGCGCCGGGTCCGATGTGCTCCAGATAGCCGATCACATAGTCGATATAGTCATCGAGATCGAATTCACCGGCCGACAGCGGAACCATTTTGGCGTCGGCCCAGTCGGTCACGTAAACCTCATGGGATTCCAGCATCCGCTCCACCGTGCCGCGCAGCAGCGTCGCGAAATGCCCGCTCATCGGGGCAACGATCAGCAGCCGCGGGGCATTCTTGGGCAGGCCGGCGTGGGTAAAGCGCAGCAGGTTTCCGAATGGCTTATGCAGCACGATCGCCTCGGTTACCGGATGGCTGGTGCCGTCCACTTCGACCGTTTCGATATCGAAGGCCGGCTTGCCATAGGCGGCCGAGGCATGCGCGAAGACCTCAAGCGCCGATGCCATGACCGTTCCGCCGGTGCCATAGCCGAACGGTAATGCCGGATTGCTGAGCATTTCCGACCCGATCGAGGCCCATGTGCTGGCGGCATTCATCCACGAGCGCTGCAATTCGTAGGCGGTATAGAGCAAGGCGGCGATCCTCCTGAGGCGGCGCCATGGTGGCGGGATTCGGCTTATTGTGCAATGCACAATTTCTCGAGCCCAGCGACACCGCATTGCAACATAGGCCGAGATTAGCCCCCTTACGTGCGCGCAGCGATGTGCTAGGGCGCGGCAATGAGCTCCGAACCCGCAGCCGCCGTTCCCGCGCCGCAGCCCGAAAAACCCAATTCCGAACCGCCACCTGCGCGCGATCTGGGTCCGCTGCGGATGGTCTGGCGCGAAGTGGCCAAGTATCCGCGGCAGCTGATCATAGCGCTCCTGGCGTTGACGGTGACGGCAACCGCCACTCTGGCGATCCCGGCCGGGTTCAAGCTGGTGATCGACCGCGGATTTGGTGTTGGCGGGGATATCGAGTCGATCGCGCGGTGGTTCCGCTACCTGCTGCTGATCGTCACTGTGTTGGGTTTGGGCACGGCGGTACGGTTCTATTTCGTATCGTGGCTCGGCGAGCGTGTGATCGCCGATATCCGGCTCAAAGTGCAGGACAACCTGCTGCGGCTTTCGCCCGGCTTCTTTGAGGAAAACAGCCCGAACGAGATATCCTCGCGGATGACATCGGACACCGCCCTGATCGAGCAGGTGGTTGGCACCGCTGTTTCGATGGCTCTGCGGAACCTGATCATGGGCGTCGGCGGGGTCGCAATCCTGTTCTCGCTCGCGCCCAAGCTCACCGCCGGACTGCTGCTTGGGATTGTCATGATCATGGTCCCGCTGATGATCTTCGCGCGGCGGATTCGCACGATTTCCCGCACCAGTCAGGACCGGGTCGCCGATATCGGCGCAATGGTCTCCGAAACGCTTGGGGCGATGAAAGTGGTCCAGGCGTTCAACCAGGAAGCCCGCGAAGGCCGCCGGTTCGCCGATTCGGTTGAACTGAGCTTTGCCACCGCCAAGCGCCGAATTCGGCTCCGTGCGGTGATCAGTGGTCTGGCCATCACAGCGATATTTGGGGCAATCGTCCTGCTGATCTGGCAAGGCGCGATTGGGGTGGCCGAAGGAACAATCACCACCGGCACGATCGCCCAGATCGTGTTTGTCTCAGTGATCGTCGCCGGGGCCTTCGGCTCGCTCAGCGAGGTCTACGGCGATTTGCTGCGCGGGGCCGGGGCGGCTGGCCGGCTGGCCGAACTGCTCAATGAAAAACCGCTGATTGCAATGCCCGAACGACCGCTGGCGCTGCCTAGTCCGGGGCGTGGCAAGCTGGCGTTCGAAGGGGTGACCTTCCGCTATCCGACCCGGCTCGAAGTGGCCGCTCTCGACAGTTTTTCGCTGACCGTGGAACCGGGCGAAACCGTCGCGATTGTCGGGCCTTCCGGGGCGGGCAAGAGCACGCTGTTCCAGCTGGCCGAACGGTTCTACGATCCGCAAGCGGGCACGATCAAGTTCGATGGTGTGCCAATCACCGCAGTTGATCCCGCTGAGCTGCGCCGCCGGATGGCGCTGGTTCCGCAGGAAGGCGTGCTGTTCGCCGCCTCGGCCCGCGACAATCTGCGTTATGGCGATTGGGCCGCGAGCGATGAGGCGATCTGGGAGGCGGCCCGCGCTGCCAATGCCGAAACGTTCCTGCGCGAACTGCCCGATGGGCTCGATACCTACCTTGGCGAAAGCGGCGCACGGCTTTCGGGCGGACAGCGCCAGCGGATCGCGATTGCCCGCGCGGTGCTGCGCGATGCGCCAGTGCTGCTGCTCGATGAGGCCACCTCGGCGCTCGATGCTGAGAGCGAACGGCTCGTCCAGGACGCGCTCGACCGGCTGATGCAAACCCGCACCACGCTGGTAATTGCCCACCGCCTTGCCACGGTGCGCAATGCCGATCGGATCGTGGTGATGGAGAAAGGCCGGATTGTCGAGACCGGCACCCATGACCAGCTGGTCAAGGACGGCGGGCTCTATGCGCGGCTCGCCTCGCTGCAATTTGATGAACGCGCCTATGCAGCGGTGGAGGGCAAATAGTGGATACCATCGTCACCGCGATCCTGCTCGGCATTGTCGAAGGCATAACCGAATTCATCCCGGTCTCCTCGACCGGGCACCTGATCCTCGCGACCGAGATCTTTGGGTATGATGCCAAGACCTGGGCCATGTTCAACGTGGTGATCCAGCTCGGCGCGATCCTGGCGGTGGTGGTGCAGTACTGGCGGACCTTCTGGGCGGTCGGGCAGGGGCTGCTAAGGCTGCGGCCGGAAAGCCTCGCATTCGTGCGCAACATTCTGCTCGGATTTCTGCCCTCGGCAGTTATCGGTCTGGCGCTGAAAGACTATATCGACGTGCTGCTTGGATCGCCGATGGTGGTTGGCTGGGCACTGATTCTGGGCGGGATAGCCATTCTGGCGGTCGAGCGGTTTGCCCAGCCCGGCCCCCCGACTGGGGTCGCCCAGCTTCCGGCGCGGCAGGCGCTGGGGGTTGGTTTCATTCAGTGCATCTCGATGGTTCCCGGCGTCAGCCGCAGTGGCGCGACGATCATGGGCGCCTTGGCGATGGGGATCGAGCGGCGCACGGCGGCCGAGTTCAGCTTCTTCCTTGCGATCCCGACGATGGTTGGCGCCACCGCGCTGGAACTTTGGGACAACCGGGTTCAGCTGGCCGCAGGCACCGGTGTGGTCGGCTGGAGCGAGATCGCGGTTGGCTTTGCCGTTTCGTTCGTGGTCGCACTGGCGGTGATCAAGCTGTTTGTCGCCTACGTCAGCCGGGCCGGGTTCTCTCCGTTTGCCTGGTACCGGATTGTCGCCGGCTCGCTGGCGGTGTTTCTGCTGAGCCGTTAAACCGGCCGAGCGCCTGAACCCCGCCCGCCGCGCAGCAGGTATTCCTGGGTGCCGCGGTGCAGTACATCATCGATGTCGATCACGGCGGTGTTGGCATAAGTAAAGCTGGGGGCGAGGCTGCGGTAGAGCCGGTCGAAATCGCGCTCGACCGTATCGTGATAGAGCGCCTTGAAGCTTTCGATCACGAAGTAGGTCGGCTGCAGATCGTCGATAACATAGTCGGTTCGCATCACTCGGTCGACGTTGAGCATGATCCGGTTGGGGCTTTCCGCCTCAAGGCAGTAAACCGCCTCAGTCGGGCCCGACAGGATCCCGGCGCCATAGGCCCGCAGGCCCGCTTCCTCCAGAATCAGCCCGAATTCGACCGTGTACCAATACAGCGCCCCCAGCGCCTTCAGCCGGTTATAACGCATCGCCTTCCACCCGGCGCGGCCATATTCCTGCATGTAATCGGCATAGGTCGGGTCGGCCAGCATTGGCACATGGCCGAACACATCGTGGAACACGTCGGGTTCCTGGATGTAATCGAAAGTCTCGCGGGTGCGGATGAAGTTGCCGGCTGGAAAGCGCCGGTTGGCGAGGTGCCAGAAGAACACGTCATCGGGGATCAGCATCGGCACGGGAACGACTGACCAGCCGGTCAAGGCGCCCAGTTCTTCCGATAGCCGGGCGAATTCCGGCACCCCGCCGCGGCCCAGATCAAGCTTGCCCAGCCCGGCCATGAAAGCACTGGCGGCGCGGCCGGGCAGGACTTCGATCTGGCGGGCAAACAGCGCGTCCCAGACGGCGTTTTCATCGCTGCCATAGCTGCGCTGGGCGGGCTCGATCCAGTCCTCGCCGACATGGTCAGGGCGTTTCAGCGGGGCGGTAAACACTGCCGGATCGGGATTGGGCAGGCGCGTAAAGTCGGTGTCCAGCATGGTTGCATCTGTAACCATTTCAAAGCGGGACAGCAACGCCGTTTAGCTGGCTTGCACACGGCTCGCCAAACGCGCATTCTTGGGCCATGAAAAAACTGAAGAAAAAGCAGTTCGAAGAGCTCTATGCCCCGATGGAGGAAGAGCTGGTGGCGATGGCGCGCTGGGCCGCAAAGACGGGGGCGCGGATCGTGGTGTTGTTTGAGGGCCGCGATACCGCGGGCAAGGGCGGGGCGATCAAGGCTGTCGCCGGCCCGCTCAATCCGCGCCAGTGCCGGGTGGCCGCCTTGCCCAAGCCGAGCGATACCGAAAAGACCCAGTGGTACTTCCAGCGCTATGCCGCGCACTTGCCGGCCGCTGGCGAAGTCGTGCTGTTCGACCGCAGCTGGTACAACCGGGCCGGGGTCGAGCGGGTGATGGGCTATTGCAGCGAGGATCAGGCCAAGGCCTTTCTGGCGGCCGTTCCTGACTTTGAAAAGCTGCTGATCAAGGACGGGATCCTGCTGTTCAAGTACTGGCTGACCACCGATCAAGCAAACCAGGAAGAACGGCTGGCCGAGCGGCTGGAAGACCCCCTGAAACGCTGGAAACTGTCGCCGATTGATCTCGCCGCGCGCGAGAAATACGATGCCTATACCCAGGCCCGCGAGGCGATGCTGAAAGCGACCCACAGCAAGGCCTCGCCATGGACTTTGGTCGATTTCAATGATCAGCGGCTCGGCCGGTTGACCCTGCTGCGCGATCTGCTCAAGCGGCTGCCCGATACCCATGTCGAGCCCGATCCGCTGGTGCTCGAACCACTGGACGGAGCGCTATCCGAGGAAAGCTTTGGCGTACTCGCACCAATTGCGTCGTTCGAGGTCAAGGAAAAGCGCGGCAAGAGTTGACTTTCGTGCCTTCCTGACGCATTGGCGCGGCCTTCCGGGGCGGTGCTCATGTGCCGCTCTTGCAGTTTCCGGGGCCTTTGCGCCCGAATCGAAAGTTTAGGACAAGCGCCATGGCGAAGCCCGCAACCGTCAAGATCCGGCTGGTTTCCACCGCCGACACCGGCTTCTTCTACGTCACCAAGAAGAATCCGCGCAACACCACTGAGAAGATGGTGTTCAACAAGTACGATCCCGTCGTGCGCAAGCACGTCGAGTTCAAGGAAGCCAAGATCAAGTGATCGGGCGGCCCGGTTTGATCGACCGGGTTCATTGATAGTTCAAGCCGGTAGTCCTAATGGCAACGGCATGAACATCCTGACAAAGCCTTTCCGCTCCATCGCAGGTGCCGCCGTTTCGGCGGCGCTTGTCGTTTCCGCTCCAGCGGCGCTGATCGCGCCCAGCGTGGCTCAGGCCCAAACCGGAGACCTGGCCCAGGCCGTGGCTGCGCTGCGCGGCATTTCCACAATGCGCGCCAATTTCGAACAGATTGACCGTGCTGGCAAACGCCTGAACGGGGTGATGACGCTCAAGCGGCCGGGCCGGATCCGGTTCCAGTATGAAAAGGGCGTCCCATTCCTGATCGTTTCGGATGGCCGCGCGCTGACCTTTGTCGATTACGGCGTCCGCCAGGTCCAGCGCTGGCCGATCACCAACAGTCCATTGGGCGCATTGCTCGATCCCAAGCGCGATGTGCTGAAGTTCGGCAAGCTTCAGCCGGTCCGCAATCCGAACATCGTCGCGGTTGAAGTGCGCGACAAGGGCCATCCAGAATACGGCGTGATCACCATGGTGTTCATTCGCAAGGGTTCGGCACCCGGCGGGCTGGAGCTTTCAAGCTGGGCCGCAATCGATTCGCAGAACACGCGCACGCAGGTAAATCTGTCGAATCACCAGTACGGTATGGCGGTCGGCGACGGTGAATTCCGCTTCAACGACCCGCGCCCTGCCAATCGTCGATGATGGCGGGCGGCTCGCCGCGTTACGTGCCGGACTTGCGACAATTTGCGACAGTGCTGTTCAGATTGTTCATGACAGCGCAAGGCAAAGTGCCCTAAAACTGTTCTCGACGAAGCAGCCTGAGGCGGGTTTCCCCCCTGTTGCCCAAGCCTGTATATCGGCTGCCTAGTCAAGCGTGACGAACGCAAAAAGGAACCCTCGGTCCAATGCCCCCGGACCGGGGGTTTTCTTTTGCCCAAATCCCTGCCCTTGCCGCCCAGAGCCTTGGCACCTAAAGCCGCTGGCATGATCTCAATCGCTACATGGAACATCAATTCCGTCCGCCTGCGTATGGAACAAGTCGCCCGGTTTCTGGCCGAGCAGGCGCCCGATGTGCTGTGCCTGCAAGAGATCAAGACCGAGGAAAAGTACTTCCCGCATGAAGCGTTCGAGGCGCTTGGTTACACCCACCGCGCGGTCCATGGCCAAAAGGGCTATCATGGGGTCGCCACGGTCAGCCGGATTCCAATCCGAGAGCTGGCGCGCAACGATTGGCAGGCCAATGGCGAGGCGCGGCATCTGGGGGTGGAACTGATCGGTTCAGGCATGGTGTTGGAAAATGTCTACATCCCGGCTGGCGGCGATATTCCGGACCGCGAGGCCAATCCCAAATTCGGCCAGAAGCTCGATTTTCTGGAGCGGATGACGCGGTGGTCTGACGGGCTTGACCGGCCGACACTGCTGGTCGGGGATTTCAACATCGCGCCGCTGGAATGCGATGTCTATGATCACAAGGCGCTGCTCAAGGTGGTCAGTCACACCCCGCTGGAAGTGGAAACGCTGAGCCGGTTGCAGGACGCCCACGGTTGGGTCGATCTGGGCCGCAAACATATCCCCGCGCCGGAGCGCAACTGGACCTGGTGGTCGTACCGGACCTTTTGGCAAGAGAAAGACCGCGGGCGGCGGCTCGATCATATGTGGGCTTCGCCCGATCTGGCGGTGCAATCGCACGGTCACCGGCTGGTCGAAGACACCCGCCGCTGGGATCAGCCGAGTGACCACATTCCACTGATCACGGAATTTGATCTGTGACCAGTCCGGCCCGCCGCGTCGCTCAAGCGCTCGATGCGCTTCGCCACGGCTGGCCGATTACGCTGGACGGCGCCTTCACCCTGCTCCCCGCCGAAACCGGATTTGGAACTGCCACCACAGCGCGGACCATGCTGATCTCCTGTGCCCGCGCGGCAACGCTGAAGCTGACCAATCAGCGTGCAGCCGCCGTACCCGAAGCGCCGGTGTTGATCCGGGGGGCCGATCCGTTCGATCTGGCGCTGGGCCGGGCCATGGCCGATCCTGCGCTTGATCTGACCTATCCCATGAAAGGCCCGTTTCTGGCCGAACCGATTGCGCACGCAGAAGCGGCGCTAGCGGCGATGGAGCTGGCCCGGCTGGCCGGAATTCTTCCCGCGTTTCTGGTTGACCCCGAACCCTGCGGCGAAGCGGTGGCTGTTTGCGCCGCCGATCTGGCGGACTGGAAAGACACCGCCCAGCTCAGCATCGCCGCCCGCGCCCGCCTGCCGGTGGCGGCGGCGGATCACGCGCAGATCGTCGCCTTCCGCTCGGCCGATGATCTGCGCGAACACGTTGCGCTGGTGATCGGAAGGCAGACCAGCGATCGGCCGCCGCTGGTGCGCCTGCACTCCGAATGTCTGACCGGCGATATCCTCGGCAGCCTCAAATGTGATTGCGGACCGCAGCTTGACGCGGCGTTGCGCGCGATGGCCACGGAAAGCGAAAGTGGCGGCTGGGGCGTGCTGCTCTACTTGCGGCAGGAAGGACGCGGGATTGGCCTGATCAACAAGCTGCGCGCCTATGAATTGCAGGATCAGGGCTTTGATACGGTCGATGCCAACCAGCGACTCGGCCTGCCCAATGAAGCGCGCGATTTTCCGGTCGCGGCGCGGATGCTCGAATTGCTGGGGGTGCGGGAGATCCGGCTGATGACCAACAACCCGGCCAAGGTCGCTGCGCTGGCGGCAGCGGGCGTGACGGTGGCCGAACGCGTGCCGCACCAGTTGCCGCCCAATCCGCACAATGCGCGCTATCTTGATACCAAGCGCGACCGCAGCGGGCACTTGCT
>VFKS01000280.1 GCA_009885425.1 Novosphingobium sp. | reverse complement strand
GTGCTGTGGGAAGCGGCGCTGACCCCGGTGACTTACGCGGTGGTCGGCTGGTTTAAAGCCCGCGAGGGCGTCGATGTCTTCGATAGCGGGACGGACTTTTCGCCCTTCGCGAAAGCGGTTTAGGCCCCGGTCACTGCCGGGGCCTCACCGTGATTGTCTCAATCGGCGATGAGGCCGATTGCCAGGTATACCAGGATCAGCGAACCGAACCCGAAGATCGTGCCGAGGGCAAATCCGATCCGGACGAGGTTGGCATCCCAGCCAGTATAGTTGGCGATGCCGCTGCATACGCCCATGAATTTGCCGCCGACCTTGTCGAGGCGGAAGCTGCGTGAAGTGGTCATGTCATTGTCCATGCGATCGATCCCGTTCATGCGATTTCGCCGACGTAAATGGTCTGGGCCTGAGCGGTAGTAGGCATCGAAACGGTGCCGCTGATCAGTACCAGCGAAAGGATGAATGCCGAAGTCGCCGCGGCGAGCTTGCTGCTGAGAGTAGATTGGTTGGTCATGGTCTTTCCTTCGTTTTGATCTGTTCCGCGGCCCGTGCCGCAGATGCAGGAGTGTTTGCAGGAGCCGTGCCAATTCCGAAAAAGCCCAGAAATTCAAGCTTTCGCCGCGATGAACGAAAACTTTCGCGCAGGTGAATATTCAACAGTTGGTAAAATTTCCCAACTTTCAGGATCACACTTTGGCGTGACAATACCCCCCTGCTCGCTCTAACGCGCCTACATGGGGCTTGACCGCGTAACACTCACGCATTTCCGCAACCATCGCGCCACCCGGCTCGATGGCTCGGCTCGCTTCAACCTGTTGGTCGGGGAGAACGGTGCGGGCAAAACCAACGTGTTGGAGGCGCTGTCGCTGCTCGCCCCCGGTCGGGGCCTGCGCCGCGCGGCGCTATCCGAAATTCCAGACAAGCACGGCGATGGCAGCTTTTCGGTCAGCGCCGAACTGACCGGTGCAGTGACGCTCGGCACCGGAGTGCGGCCAGAGCGCGTGGGCCGCCGGATCGTGCAGGTCAACGGCGCTGAAGCTCCGGCGGTGCGGCTGGGCGAATGGCTCTCGGTTGGCTGGCTGACCCCGGCGATGGACCGGCTGTTTGCCGAAGGAGCCGGCGCGCGGCGGCGCTATCTGGACCGGCTGGTGCTGGCGCTGGAACCGGGCCACGCCCGAACTGCCGCCAAGCTCGAAAGCGCACTGCGCGAACGCAATCGCTTGTTGGCCGAACCGGCCGAGCCGGACCCGCAGTGGCTTGAAGCGATCGAGGGGCAACTGGCCGAGGCCGGGGCCACTGTCGCGCAGTCCCGGATCCGGCTGATCGAGCGTTTGGCCGGTGCCCTCGCTGCGCTGCCCGAGGCACCGTTTGCCCGGCCTGCCTTGGCCTATCACCCCGGCGGCCCGGTTGTGGCGGACGAACTGAGTGCAGCGCTAGCCGCCAGCCGCCGCCGTGATCGCGCTGCGCAACGCACATTGGTGGGCCCGCACCGCGACGAACTGCTGGTGACCATGGCCGGCAAGGATCAGCCCGCCGCTGACTGTTCGACCGGTGAACAAAAGGCGATGCTGATCGCGATCACGCTGGCCCATGCCGGGCTGCTCGATCCGGATCGCCCCGGCGTGCTGCTGCTCGATGAAGTCGCCGCGCATCTTGATCCGGTCCGGCGTGAGGCGCTGTTCGAACGGCTGCGCGAGGGAACCGCACAGGTCTGGCTGACCGGCACCGAACTGGCCCCGTTTGAAGCGATTACCGGCGAGGCCGCAACCTGGCGGGTCAGCGAGGGGCTCGCCGAGCGGATCTAAGGCCCCTTAGTTCCTCTCCATTTTTGGCGAATGCCAAAAATGGGGAGAATCAAGTCATGACCTATTTCGCCGCCTTTGGCACCGCCGCTGCCACAATCCCCACCGTCGCTCCGACCATTTCGTCGATCCCGCCAGCGGTCGGGTGGATCCGGTCGCCCTGGATCAGTTGTGGCTTGCCGATTACCGCCTCAAGGAAGAACGGCACCAGCGTGGCGTCATGCTTTTTGGCCAGATCGGGGTAGATCGCGTTAAACGCCGTGGCGTGATCCGCCCCCCAATTGGGCGCAGAGAGCATTCCCATGATCACCACCGGGATTTTGCGTGCAGCCAGTTTGGTCAGCAGCTGATCAAGGTTCGCCCGGGTCTGCGCCGGCGGAAGCCCGCGCAGCATATCGTTGCCGCCCAGGCTGATGATGACCAACGCAGGCGGCACTTTCTGGCCGCTCAGCACAAAGTCGAGCCGTTGGAGCCCGCCCGCCGTGGTATCGCCCGAAACCCCGGCGTTAGCGATCTTTGCATTGACCCCTCGCGCCCGCAGCGCCGCTTCCAGCCGGGCGGGATAGCTTTGCCCCGGCTCCACCCCGTAGCCCGCGAACAGGCTGTCACCCAGCGCCAGAATGGTGACCTGCTCGCCGACCACCGGCAGGTCCGGCATGGCCGGGCTGGCGCTTTCGGCCGGCACCGGTGCGGGCTCATTTGCACATGCCCCTAGGGTCAGGGTTGCAACTGCGACCGCGAATTTCCATTTCATGCTGCAACTCTCCTTGCCTTTCCCTCTAGCTATGGCATCCCCGCGCCGTGACAAGCCCCCTCCCGGCGATTGACGCCAAGAACCTGACCCTTACCCTCGGCCAAGGCGAAAGCGCAGTGGACGTGCTGCGCGGAATCGACCTGACTGTGCCGCAGGGCCAGACTTTGGCGCTGCTCGGCCCCTCGGGATCGGGCAAGAGTAGCCTGATGGCGGTGCTGACCGGGCTGGAACGCGCCAGTGGCGGCAGCCTGAGCGTGGCCGGGGCCGATTTTTCAGCGATGGATGAAGATGCGCTGGCCACCGCGCGGCGCGGGCGGATCGGGGTGGTGTTGCAAGCTTTCCACCTGCTGCCGACCATGACTGCGCTGGAAAACGTGATGACCCCGCTCGAACTCGCCGGAATAGGCGATGCTCGAGCAATTGCGGAGGCAGAACTGATCGCCGTTGGCCTAGACCATCGGCTCGGCCACTATCCCGCCCAGCTTTCGGGCGGCGAACAGCAACGCGTCGCCATCGCCCGCGCGCTCGCTGCGCGCCCGCCGCTGGTGTTCGGGGACGAGCCGACCGGCAACCTCGATGCCGCCACCGGTGCCGGGATCGTCGATCTGCTGTTCGCCCGCCGGGCCGAGACCGGATCGACGCTGATCATCATCACCCACGACGCCGAATTGGCTGTGCGCTGCGAACGGGTGGTGACGCTGGCCGATGGCCG
>VFKS01000233.1 GCA_009885425.1 Novosphingobium sp. | reverse complement strand
GCGAGCAGTCCCATCTGGCTCGCGAGGTTCTTGATATCGTGCATCACGAAGGCAATCCGGCGATGGAAATCATCGAACCGGGCAGCTTCGGCCAAGGCGGCTTGCCCGGCGTGTTCAGCCAGATAAGAGGCCAGCTGACGCCCGCCGACGCGGAGCAGATCGAAGTCTTCCCAATCCAGTTTGCGGGCATGGCCGGGCCGGGCCAGCACCACCATCCCGACCATCCGGTCGAAATGCAGCAGCGGAACCAGCGCCCAGGCTTTGGGATCGGTCAGCAACCATTCGGGCAGCGGATGCGCCGTATCAGGGGCGGCGCGCAGCTGGTCGAGATCGGCGATGAACCCATCGTGCTCGAAAGTCCTCGCCTCGGCTGCCTGAAGCGCCACTGTGGGCACGTCGGCAGTTGGCCATTGCCACCGCGCTGCCAGCGCCAGTTCGCCGCCATCGCCGCAGGTCAGCAGCAGGCCGGCCGGGCTTTCCGCGATATCCGCCAAGGATCGGATCACGCGCTCGCCCAGCGGCGCGCCGTCCGGGCCGACCTGGCCAATCGTGCGGTTGAGTCGCAGCCATTCGGCGCGATAGTCGTAGCGGTGCTGGAACAGGTGCTTGATGACCGTCACCCGCAACCAGCCCCGCAGCCGCTGCGAGGTCGACAAGGCCAGCGCTGCGATCGAGGCGATCACGACAAAGCTGACCTGCAGCATTACGGAATAGTCGCTTCCAGCAAAAGCAAGCCACTGCGCCGCCGCCACCATCGCGATCAGATAGGCGCCGATCAGCCCGAGCGAGACCGACTGGAAGGCGACCGCGCGCGATGGCTGAAAGCGCAGCTCTTCGCTCCGCTCGGCTGCCCCCAGCACCAGCAGGCCCGCAATCGGAATGCCAAGCAACCCGCGCAACACGTTAGTGACCTGCGGAATGTCATCGGACAGGAATGCAATGGCATTGTGATTAAGATCGACGATCCACAGCAAGGCCAATGAAGCAGCTGGCCAGCGTAGCACTAACCGGGCTTGCTGCGAGGCGCCGCCGTATAGGTTGTGGGTCAGCACAAGCCCGCCAATCGCGAACAACAGATGCAGTGAGGTAAACGAGTGCAGTCCCAGCGCCAAAGAACTGCGCTGCAACAAAAGACCCACGCCGATGACCTGAAGCAGCTCGACAAATGCCAGCGCCGCCAACATCGGCCGGACCGGCTTCATCGAAGCGTGGCGGCCATCAATTGCGAACAGACGATAGATCGCAAATAGCCAACCAAGATTGCGCAGACCTTCGGCAATCGCCGTCACCGCTGATCCGACTCCGAGGATCGCGCCAGTGAGCGCCCAACCGCCGCTCAGCACCAACGCCGCGACCAAGGCTGGTCGGGCCGAACCAAACTGGTCACGGCGGCTTTGCAGCCAGGCGGCGGCCAGCAGGCAGGCCAGCGCACCGGCGCTCCATGCCGTCACTTCGATCCCCACCAAGGCCGATTGCGCGGCTGTCATATCAACGCGCCCCCTCATGCCACAACACGACCCGCAGCGTTTGCAGCAGGATCAACAGATCGAGAAACGGGGTGTAGTTCTTGGCGTAGTAGAGATCGTATTCGAGCTTGTGGCGCGAATCTTCCAGATTGGCGCCATAGGGATAGTTGATCTGGGCCCAGCCCGTGATCCCGGGTTTTACCATGTGACGCTCGGCATAGAACGGCAGCTGCTCTTCCAGTTCCGCCACAAATTGCGGCCGCTCCGGGCGCGGGCCGACGAAGCTCATCTCGCCCTTCAGCACCGACCAGGTCTGCGGCAATTCATCAATCCGGACCTTGCGGATGAACCGCCCAAGCCGGGTGACGCGCGGATCATTTTCCTGCGCGAACTGTGCGCCGTCGACTTCGGCATCGGTCCGCATCGAGCGCAGCTTGATCACATCAAACAGCTGACCATAAAGCCCGACGCGCGGCTGACGATAGTAGGCCGGCCCTTTGCTGTCGATTTTGACCAGCACTGCGAACAGCGCGATCACTGGCGCGGCCAGGATCAGCAAAAGCAGACTGGCAGTAATGTCGAACAGGCGTTTTGCGGCGCCGGAAATCGCCCGACCCGACGAGAATCCGTCCGAGAAGATCAGCCACGACGGATTGACTGTATCCAGATCGACCCGCCCGGTTTCCCGCTCGATGAAGCTGGAGAAATCGTTGACATGGACTCCGGTGGTCTTGATCCGCAGCAGATCGGACAGCGGCAGCGCGTTGCGCCGCTCCTCCAGCGCCAGCACTACTTCGCTGACCCCCAGATTCTCGACATAAAGCGTCAGATTGCCGATCGCGCTTCGGGCAATCGCCTGTTCGATCACCGGCACACTTTCGGTCATCGCGACATTGCCGACAATCACGAAGCCGCTTTCGGGGCGCTCGGATAGCTGTTGCAATCGCCGGGCCCGATCGCCCGCGCCAAGCACCAGCACCCGCCGGCGAAAAGCCGATGCGCCTAGAATTCCGCCGACTACCAAGCGGTTCATCACCAGCATGATGATCGAACCGGCCATCGCATAGGCCAGCACCGAGCGCCAAAAGTTCTGACCGCCGAACAGGAAATCGACGAAGGCGAGCAAAATTATGCCAAGACTGGTCGCAACCAGAAGCCGGGCCGTGGCGAACCGCATCGACCGCAGTGCCTCCGAACCGTAAACCCCGACCGCAATCATCGCGAGCATGATGATCCCGGTGTACCCGGTCAGCTGCCAGAACCGCGAAGCGATCGTTCCCGCTTCAATTCCGATCTGGCCCGCGCGCAGCCGCCAGCCGAAATCGGCCGCGAAAAACAGCAGCACAATATCGATCAGGCCGAGCAGGACAACGGCATGGGGAATGTAATGCTTGAATAGCCGGATCATCGCCTGCGCAGGGCCCTTTGCTGGATACCAGCGCCCTGCCTAACCAGCAGAAGTGAAATGTCGGTAAATTTTACAGGTGATGGTTAAGGCACGATTGAAAACGGCGTCAGGCCGCGGCTGCGTTCGTCGAACTGCAATACTGCACCGCGCGGCGGCAGTGAGCGTTGCTGACAATCGGCCCGATGACAGCGCGCGCAGCCCGGTCCGACCCGCATCGCCTGCGCCGGATCGAGCGATAATCCGCGCGATTGTGCCAGCTGCGCTGCCAGTCTGGCCTCCAGACCGAGCACGACCACAAATTGAGCCGCTTCCCCGCCGGGGGCGCCAGTGCCTTCGACGCTGCGGGCCATCGTAAACCAATCGCTTTCCTGCCCGCTGGTTTCGGCCAAGGCGATGGTCTGGACCTGGATCCGGCCCGCTTGCTCAAAGCCGCGGTGGACGTTCCACAATGGGCAGGCGACATCGCTTTCCAGCAAAGTCGTGCCGCTGGCCCCGGCATAGCGCTTGGAAAACTGCCCGGCCCGGTCGATCCGCGCCATGAAGAACGGCAAGCCGCGTTGGCCGACGCGTTGCAAAGTGGTCAACCGATGCGCCAGTTGTTCAAACCCGACGTTGAAGCGGCGTTGCAGGATCGTCAGATCATATCCGGTCGCCTCGCAGGCCCGCATGAACCGGCCATAAGGCATCAGCAGCGCCGCCGCGAAGTACCCCGCCAGATGGCGCCGGAACAGCCGCCAGGCTGCTCGATCGGCGAACTGGGCGCCGTCGGCGATGGCAGTAATCGCTTCACCATGTTCGAGCAGCGCCAATTGAACTGCGACATGGAAGTTGCGCGATGACTGATCGAGCAATTCGGACAGCTGCAATTGCCGGGCATGCAGATCGAGCCGCCGCAGCGCATCGGGCATCACGTCAACCGGCAGGACCCGCAAGGACAGCTGATGCTTTTGCCGCAAGCGTTCGGCCAGCGCAGCGCCAATTTCGGCATTGGACAGCCGCAACTCATCAGACAATTCCTCTGCCGCAGCGTCCAGATCGGCGAAATGATTGCGCCACCGTTCAATCTCGCGCCGGGTTAAATCCATCGGATCGCTCGCCTCGGCGCCTCCGGCCGCACCGCCCGCATCGTAGATCCGGGCAAAGGCCAGCGCGGCCTGCGGCGCAGCGGCGAGCCACTCGGCGATTTCGTCGCGGTCGATTCCCAAATCGGCGAAGCGCTCATCGCTCAAGCGGCGCTTGAGGCCGTCGATTCCGCCAACCGCTTCATCCTGGCGCAGGCTTCGCGGGTCAAAGTCGAATGTTTCGGCCAGTTGCACCAGCAACCGGGCCGATAGCGGGCGCTGGTTGCGCTCGATCAGATTGAGGTAGCTGGGCGAAATCGTCAGACGTGCCGCCATTGCCGCCTGGGTCAGCCCTTCACGGCGGCGCAAGCGGCGGATCGCGGGTCCAGCGAGAAATGCAGTTTCAACCATGACGACACTTTGTCACTTAATTTACAACCTTGCAAGTTTAGACCGCGCAACGGGCGCAGTTAGACAAGAATTGTTGTAATTTCTGTTACCGAAAAGCCCGAGCAGAGGCCTATCCATAGGGCAACACCTCCCACGGAGAATCCCTGTGACCTATTCTGACAACCTGACCAACGCCAAACAAACAATCGCCCAGAACGCCAACTGGGACGGTATCGACGCCGAATCGGTTGCCCGCATGCGCGTGCAGAACCGGTTCAAGACCGGGCTCGAGATCGCCAAGTACACTGCGGGGATCATGCGCAAGGACATGGCTGCCTATGATGCCAATCCGGCGGACTACACTCAGTCGCTGGGATGCTGGCACGGGTTCATCGGGCAGCAGAAGCTGATCTCGATCAAGAAGCATTTCGGCACCACCAAGGGCCGTTATCTGTATCTGTCGGGCTGGATGATCGCCGCCCTGCGCAGCGAATTTGGCCCTCTGCCCGACCAGTCGATGCACGAAAAGACCAGCGTTCCGGCGCTGATCGAGGAACTCTACACGTTCTTGCGTCAGGCCGATGCCCGCGAGTTGGGCGGTCTGTTCCGCGATCTCGACGATGCTCGCTCAGCCGGTGACGAGGTCAAGGCGAAGGCCGTCCAGGCCAAGATCGACGGGTTCGAAACCCACGTCGTTCCGATCATCGCCGATATCGACGCCGGGTTCGGTAATGCCGAGGCGACCTATCTGCTGGCCAAGAAGATGATCGAAGCCGGCGCCTGCGCGCTCCAGATCGAAAATCAGGTCTCCGACGAAAAGCAGTGCGGCCACCAGGACGGCAAAGTCACCGTTCCGCACGAAGATTTTGTCGCCAAGATCCGCGCGATTCGGTACGCCTTCATGGAAATGGGCGTCGAAGATGGGATCATTGTTGCCCGCACCGACTCGCTCGGCGCCGGCCTGACCAAGCAGATCGCCGTGACCCGCGAAGCTGGCGATATCGGCGATCAATACAACAGCTATCTCGACTGCGAAGAAGTGACCGAAGTCGGCCATGGCGATGTTCTGATCAGCCGCGATGGTAAGCTGCTCAAGCCCAAGCGGTTGCCCAGCAACCTGTTCCAGTTCCGCAGCGGAACCGGCGAAGACCGCTGCGTGCTCGATGGCATCAACAGCCTGCAAAACGGCGCCGACCTGCTGTGGATTGAAACCGAAAAGCCTCACATCGGCCAGATCGGCAGCATGGTCAGTCGGATCCGCGAAGTGATCCCCAATGCCAAGCTGGTCTACAACAATTCGCCCAGCTTCAACTGGACCCTGAACTTCCGCCAGCAAGTATTTGATGCATGGGCCGAAGCTGGCAAGGACCTGACTGCCTACGATCGGGCCAAGCTGATGAGCGTCGATTACGACACCACTGATCTCGCTGCCGAAGCCGATGAGCGGATCCGCACCTTCCAGCGCGATTCAGCGGCCCAAGCCGGGATCTTCCATCACCTGATCACGCTGCCAACCTATCACACGGCTGCGCTCAGCACCGACAATCTAGCCAAGGAATACTTCGGCGACGCCGGGATGCTGGGCTACGTCAAGAACGTCCAGCGCGAAGAAATCCGCCAGGGCATCGCCTGCGTCAAGCACCAGAACATGTCGGGCAGCGACATTGGCGACGACCACAAGGAATACTTCGCAGGAGAAGCCGCGCTTAAGGCCGGCGGTGCCCACAATACGATGAACCAGTTCGCGGCCTAGATCGGGCTGCACAAAGCTCCTGGGGAGGAGAAACGATGATCGTCGGGACGCCCCTTTCGTCCCGGCGGTCATCACCTTGTTCGTAACCATATGCCGAAATGGAGATGGTGCGGGCCCAAAAGAACCCAAAAAAGACCGCTGAGACAGAGCCTGTCACTGAACCAACCGAGCAGGAGCTTGAAAAGGCGCTGGAAGCCTCGCGCCAACGTTCGGGTCAAGCAGACGCCAGCGAAGAATAGAAGCCTTACCGCGTTATTCCGCTACGCCAGTTCAAAGCCTACCGCCGCGGCATCAACCGCAACGCTGAACCACTAAGCGCTTCTGATGCGGTGGCGATGACCTTGTCAGCCTCTGGCGCCCAATAGGGACTGTGCAGGCCCGGCAGAACCCGGCCTTCGCGCTTGGCCGCTTCGATCTCGCTGGCGGAGCGTCCGCCGACCCAGAAGATAAGGCTCTTGATGTTGTCCGGATCAGCCCGGCGGAACTCGCCAAAATCTTCGCCAGCCATTACCGGGCCGACGATGGCGACCTGACTGCTGCCGAATATCGCCGAATAGAAATCCGCCATCTCCTTCGAGAAATCAGGCGTGTTCCAGGTTGCGCGGGTATAGGTTTCCTGCACCGTGACAATCGGTAGCCGATCCGGCGCAACTCCCGCCGCTTCGGCCTCGGCCTTGGCGATCCGGCGAATGCCACCCAGCAAATGGGCCCGGCTCTCGTCCGAATAGGACCGCACGGTCAACTGCAAGGTCGCCTCGTCTGAGATGATGTTGTGTTTGGCGCCTCCATGGAAGCTGCCGACAGTGACCACCGCCGGTTCAAACGGGCTCTTTTCCCGGCTAACCAAGGTTTGCAGCCGCATAACGATCGCGCTGCCGATCACGATCGGGTCTTTGGTCAGATGCGGATAGGCACCGTGCCCGCCCTCACCCCGAACCTTGATATCGACCGAATCGACATTGGCGAGGGCATAGCCAGGCGCAACACCAATAGTGCCAGAGGCGAGATCGGCGCTGTCATGAAAGCTCAGCACGTACTGCGGTTTGGGAAAGCGTGTGTAGAGCCCGTCCTTGAGCATCTCCAACGCGCCCAGCCCAAGTTCCTCGGCCGGTTGCGCGATCATCACCAGCGTGCCGGACCAATAATCCTTGCTGGTTGCCAGCAGCCGAGCGGTTTCGATCCAGGCGGTCATGTGGGTATCGTGGCCGCAGGCGTGCATCACCCCGCTTTCCACCCCGGCAGTCGAAGTCCCGCGGACCTTGCTGGCATAGGGCAGCCCGGTCTGTTCGATCACCGGCAGGCCGTCCATATCGGCGCGGATCATCACCACTGGACCCGGCCCGTTCTTGAGCACCGCAACCACCCCGGTCTTGCCGACACCCTCGGTCACGGTAAAGCCGGCCTTGCGCGCGGCGTCGGCCATGATCTTGGCGCTGCGGTGTTCCTGAAACGACAGTTCCGGATTGGCGTGAAAATCCCGGTAGATCGTCATCAGGCCCGGCATATCGGCCTGAATACGGCTGCGCAGTGGCGGGGTATCGCCCGAAGCGGCGGCTTGCGGCAGAGCGAGCAACGCGGCAAGCGCGGCGGCGGATGCGATGAGGGTGCGGTTCATGCCGCGCAGCCTAACCAGCTTCGCAAAGTTCGGCAATGGTGCCCTTGGCCCGACTCGATCGAGTGCGTGTCTGACCTAACGAGCTGGAGTGCAGGTGACCGCTTAGGCACGGCCGCTGCGCAACCAAACCCGGCGATCTCAGGCAACATGATGCGATCTTGAAAGCGGTTCTGAATCCTTTTTCCGAAATAAACGCCCAACGCCGGAACCTTTTCCTTCAGAGCGCGTTCTACGCGAACCATCGAAACGGGTGGATCGTCGCATGAGGGGCTGAATCGCTTTGCTGAATTCCCACCAAATGGCAAATTAATGGCCGTCATTCTTGTAGTAGAAGACGACCTTTTCATTCTCCAGAGCCTTGAATTGGTAGTGGCGGATCTGGGCCACGACGCGCTGACTGCAAGCGACCTAACCGGGGCGCTCCGGCACCTAACATCCCCGCACCCTATCGACGCCCTGTTCGTAGATATCCGTCTCGCAGCTTTAGCGCTCGGCGGCTACGACGTGGCCAATCAGGCGATTGGTCTAAGGCCAGACTTGCCGGTGCTCTATACCTCCGGAAGCACCCTGACCGATGATATGACCGGACGATTCGTTCCTGGCGGTCTCTTCCTTCAGAAGCCATACTCTCCCGCACAGCTCGAACTATCCATTGGCAAGCTTGTTCACTAGAATTTTCGGCGTTTTTCGGGCGCTGCAACGGTCACGGATCGATCATTGAGTCAGGAAGTATCATGACAATCTCACCGACGGAAACGGCCTCAGGGAACCCTCCCCCTCCCGCTTCCAGCTCCGTAGCCGGGCAGACGGAAGAGTCGATTGTCAAAGCGGATGCGCTTCAAAGCGCCATCTTCAACAGTGCCAATTTCTCTAGCATCGCCACTGATGCCAAGGGCGTAATTCAAATCTTCAATGTCGGCGCCGAGCGGATGCTGGGCTATACTGCGACTGAAGTTATGAACACGATCACTCCGGCGGACATCTCCGACCCGCAGGAACTAATCGCCCGTGCGCAGGCTTTGAGTACCGAGCTGGAAACGTCGATCACGCCAGGCTTTGAGGCTTTGGTGTTCAAGGCATCGCGCGGCATCGAGGACATCTATGAGCTGACCTATATCCGCAAGGATGGCACCCGATTTCCGGCGCTCGTCTCGGTAACGGCGCTGCGCGACGCGCAAGACGCCATCATCGGCTATCTCCTGATCGGCACTGACAACACCGCCCGCAAGGAAGCGGAGGAGGCCTTGCTTCAGGCAGGCGCCCTGCAGAATGCGATTTTCAACAGCGCCAACTTTTCCAGTATCGCCACCGACGCCAAGGGCGTTATCCAGATCTTCAACGTCGGCGCCGAACGCATGCTTGGCTATACCGCCGCCGAGGTCATGAACAAGATCACACCGGCCGACATTTCTGATCCGCAAGAGCTGATTGCGCGGGCCGAAGAGCTGAGCGTCGAGTTGGGAACCAAGATCACGCCCGGCTTCGAAGCCTTGGTGTTCAAAGCCTCGCGCGGCATCGAGGATATCTATGAGCTGACCTATATCCGCAAGGATGGGACCCGGTTTCCAGCTCTCGTCTCGGTCACCGCGCTGCGCGACGCGCAGGACGCCATCATCGGCTACCTGCTGATCGGTACCGACAACACTGCGCGCAAGCAGGTTGAGGAAGAGCAGAAACAGTCCGATCAGCGTCTGCGCGATCAACAATTCTATACCCGCTCGCTGATCGAATCGAACATTGACGCGCTGATGACCACCGATCCCGCCGGTATCATCACTGACGTCAACAAGCAGATGGAGGCGCTGACGGGCAGCACCCGCGACGAGTTGATCGGTGCGCCGTTCAAGGATTGCTTCACCGATCCCAACCGGGCGGAGGCGGGGATCAAGCGCGTGCTGAACGAAAAGTCGCTGACCGACTATGAACTCACCGCGCGCGCGCGCGACGGCAAACAGACGGTGGTTTCCTACAACGCCACCACTTTTTATGACCGCAACCGCACCTTGCAGGGCGTGTTTGCTGCAGCGCGCGATGTCACCGAAAGCAAGCGGGTTGAACAAGAGCTGCAACAGGCCAGAGCCGTGGCCGAGAGCGCCAGCCGGACCAAGTCGGATTTTCTAGCCAGCATGAGCCACGAAATCCGAACGCCGATGAATGCCATCATGGGTATTGCCGATCTGCTGGCAAAGACTTCGCTGTCCCCCGAACAGGATAAATATGTCCAGATATTCCGGCGATCCGGCGACAATCTGCTGAATCTCATCAACGATATTCTCGATCTCTCCAAGGTCGAGGCATCGCAACTCGACCTTGAGCGAACCGGTTTCTCGCTTAGCGATCATCTCGAAAAGGTGATTGAGATGGTCGCGCCCCGCGCCCACGAAAAGAACCTCACCTTGGCCTGCGAGATCGCACCGAACGTCAGCAATTATCTCGTCGGTGACCCGACGCGGTTGCGGCAGGTGCTGCTCAACCTGCTCGGCAATGCAATCAAGTTCACCGAGACGGGTAATGTCGCTTTGCAGGTCGAACTGGATGAGGACAGTTCGGTGCCGACCGCCTTGCGCTTTACCGTCACCGATACTGGTATCGGAATTGCAGATGAAAAACTTGCCAGTGTGTTCGAGCGTTTCACCCAGGCAGATTCGTCAACAACCCGCAGATTCGGTGGCTCCGGCCTTGGTTTAACGATCTCCAAGCGTCTGGTCGAATTGATGGGCGGGCGCATCTGGGTTTCCAGCACTGTTGATCAGGGAAGCGCTTTCGCCTTTGCGGTCCCGTTCGAAATATGGGCCACTCCCAACCGGCCGGTCAGCACCCCGATCAGTGACGACTCCGAGGCACCTTTGCAGCCGCTGCGCATCCTGATGGCCGAGGATTCGCCAGACAATTGCACGATCGCATTGGCCTATCTCGAGGATACGCCTTATCAGGTTGACGTTGCCGAAACCGGGCTCATCGCTTGCGAGATGTTCAAGGCCCATCGCTATGATCTGGTGCTAATGGACCGGCAGATGCCTGCGATGGACGGGTTGGCGGCAACGCGGACCCTGCGCGCTTGGGAATTGGCCAATGGCCGTCCGCCCACTCCGATTATTGCTCTGACCGCTTCAGCCCTGAAGGGCGACCGCGAGACGTGTCTGGCGGCGGGTTGCACGGCCTATCTGAGCAAGCCGATCAAACAGGAAGTACTGCTTCAGGCGATCAAAGACTATTCAGCGGCCGGACCGCAGCTATCGCAATCGGATGCCAGCGTGGATGCCAGGGTCGCGCGATCGACGCAGAGATTGGCAGAGCAGGCCCCGGCTTATCTTGAACACTGCCGGAGCAATGTTGTCGCCATGTCCGAAGCCCTAGACCGGGCCGACTTTGAAACGATTACCATACTCGGGCACAACTTGCGTGGGTCCGGAGGGGGTTTTGGTTTTCAGACAATCACCGACCTTGGCGCGGATATCGAGCAGGCCTCAGAGGATGCCGACCCCGACAGAGCAAGGACGCTGGTGAGTGAGTTGTCCAGCTATCTGGACAGTGTCACACTCGCCACTTGACCCGTAGCAAGGCTTTCACGTGTGTCAGAGCCGAATACGCGGACCCAATGCATTGCTGCACCGTTTCAAAAAACGCTTTGCCTGGTGCCCCTGGCCCGACTCGAACGGGCACGTCTCTCGACAAACGATTTTGAGTCGTTCGCGTCTACCATTCCGCCACAGGGGCACGGAAACCGAAAGCGCGCTTAGCTGGCCTTCAGCGCTCCTGCAATCGCCTTGTGCAAGCGCGAGTGCAGCGTATCGTTTCCGGCCAGCACTTGCTTGTCGCAGATCGGCTGCGAAATCCCGCGATAGTCGGTAACAAAACCGCCGGCTTCGCGCACCAGCAGGCACCCGGCAGCCGTATCCCAGGCCGACAGGTCGGTTTCCCAGAACGCATCAAAGCGCCCGGCAGCAACCCACGCGAGATCAAGCGAGGCAGCGCCAAAGCGGCGGATGCCGGCAACCTGCGGGGCGAGTGCTGCGTAGATCCGACTCCATTCCGCGCTGTCACCGCGGCCCGAGAACGGGATCCCGGTGGCGATCAGGCTTTCATCGAGATGCCGACGTGCTGAAACCCGCAGCCGGGCATCCTGCAGCCAGGCTCCACGGGACTTTTCCGCCCAATAGCTCTCATCGGTAATCGGCTGATAGACCAGCGCGGCGGTAACATCGCCCCAGCCTGAGCCATCAAGCTTGGGTTCCTGCACCGCAATCGACACCGCAAAATGCGGGATCCCGTGAAGGAAGTTACTGGTCCCGTCGAGCGGATCGACGATGAACCGCGGCTTGGTCGGATCGCCTTCGATAACCCCGCCTTCTTCCATCACAAAGCCCCAGTCGGGCCGTGCGACGCGCAGCTCGTCCCAGATGGTCCGTTCAGCGTGCTGATCGGC
>VFKS01000305.1 GCA_009885425.1 Novosphingobium sp. | reverse complement strand
GAGCGGACCCGCTCGACCGTCCGTTCCAGGTCCAGCGCGCCGGTCTTGCCGGCCAGCTTGGGCCGCAGGAATGCGGCGATCTCGTCAGCCTTCTGGACCGAACAATAGCCGCCAACCATACTGGGCAAGCGCGAAGTGAAGAAGATCCCGCCGCCCGATGCGCTGAGCTTTTCGAAATTGGTCTGGAGCCAGGCAAAGCCCCAATCACGGGTGTCCTTGGTGCCGATCACGCCGCGGACAAAGCCCTGCCGTTCGTTGCGGCGCAGGCGTGGATCGTCGAATTCGTCAAGCAACCAGCGGGCGATGTCGTCCTTGCCCGATGTCGACACTGCGCCCAGCGCCGCTCCGCGCAGCAGCGAATCCTGCGATTCCAGCCCGGTTTCAACCAGCTGCTTGGCCGCCGTCAGCCCGCCTTCGTCAACCAGCACCGCAAAGGCCGTGCCGAACCAAGCCGCATCAAGCGCGGTCTTGTCTCCGGCCAGATAGGCCCGGGCGGCAGTGCCCAGCGTCTTGCGCAGTTCGGGATCACGCCCGGCGCCAGCCAGTGTCGTCACCGCCTGAATCCGCATTTGCGACTTTTCGGGATCTTCTGCCGCATAGGCCCCGGCCTTTGGCGTGAAGCCCATCGCTTTGACCTTCGGTGCGGAGATCTGGCGGATCAGGCGGCGATAGCCCTCTTCACCCGCTTGATCGAGCATGCCCGCGCGGGAAAACCAGGCCAGACTGCCGATCCCGGCCTCGCTGGCATAGCTATCCGGATTGTGGGTCAGGCCAACCGCGCCGGTGACCAGTTGCGCGGCGCTGGCACGTCCGGCCTGAAAGCTGGCGAACAGCGAATCATCGAACGCCAGCGCTTCACCGCCGGGCAGCTTGCCGGCCTTGGCGATCAGCGCATCCCAGTCCTTGGCGGGCAATTCAAAGCGGTAATAGCCGGTCCCGCCGACGTTGGGTATCACAGCCCCGTAGCCGGGCAGTTTGATGCTGCCGCTCTGCTGGTCGAGCAGCAGGCATTGCTTCTTGCCGGTGATCCGCCGCGCGCAGAGCGGGATGCCCCATTGGATCGCAGGCGCCTTGGTGCCCAGCCGGGTATAGCGGCTTTGCGTCACGCGATAGCCGCCCTTGCCATCGGGGTCGAAAGTAACCAACGGGACACCCTGCTGATCGGTAAAGCTTTGCATCGCCGGGAGGATCCGCGGATCGCCTGAGGCCTGTGCCATCGCGCTGAAAAAGTCAGCGCTGGTCGCATTGCCGTTCGCGTGCGCTTTCATATAGCGCCGCACCCCATCGCGGAATTTGCTATCGCCCATGAACCCGGCGATCATTGCGACCACGTGGCCGCCCTTGCCATAAGTGATCGAATCGAAGGCTTCGTCGATCTGGGCGTTGGTTTCGATCGGCTGATGGATCGCCCGGCCCGCGACCAGCGCGTCGGTGTTCATCGCGCTGAAGCCGTCCTCCAATGCGCCCGCCTGAATGTTGAGATCAGGCCGCCATTCGTGCCCGATCCGAAAGCCCATCCAGTTGGCAAAGCTCTCGTTCAGCCAGATATCGTCCCACCAGGCTGGCGTCACCATATCGCCAAACCACTGGTGCGCCAGTTCGTGGCTGACCACCATGCCGAAGGTCCGTTTCTGGCGGGTGGTGGCCTTGTCATCAAGGATCAGGATGTTGTCGTTATAGAGGTCCGCACCGGCATTCTCCATTGCGCCCGGCAGGATCGGGGTGCTGATCTGGTCAAGCTTGGGATAGGGGAAGGCCTGTCCGAAATAGGCTTCGAGATGGCGGACAATGCCCTTGGTACCCTGCAACGCAAAGTCCGTTTTTGAGGCATTGGGCTTGGTCGTGATGATCCGGATCGGCAGCGGATGTTTGCGCTGGGGGGTGGGGGCAACGGTACTTTCCACGGCTGCAAACGGCCCGACCATAAAGGCCATCAGATAGGTCGGCAGCGGCAGAGTTGGCGCAAAGCGGTGCACATCCATCCCGTTTTCGCTGGTTGTCGAAAGTTGCGGGGCATTGCTGACCGCCATCTGGCCCGGCTTGGTCCGCAGCGTCACGCTGAACGGAACCTTGAAGCCGGGTTCGTCAAACCCCGGAAAGGCCGCGCGGGCATCGATCGACTGGAACTGAGTCCAGCTGTACCAGTCATCGCCAACCTTGACCCGGAACATCCCCGCCGGACTGTTGCTGAACGGTGCATCGTAATCGAACTGCAGCGTCACCGGCCCGGCTGGCAGCGCGCTATCAAACACCAGCCGCGCGACGCCGCTTTCGTCGAGTTCATAATAGCGTGCGGGCAGGCGCTTACCGCCAACCAGTGCCACGGCGCTGGTCATTTTCAGATCGCGGCCATGCAGATCGATGAAGCTGCTGCTGCGTTTCAGCACGGTATCGATCTCAACCTTGCCCGAAAACCGCTCCTGATCGGGGTTCACGGTCAGGTCGATCCGGTAATAGAGCGGGCGCA
This sequence comes from Novosphingobium sp., assembly GCA_009885425.1. Taxonomy (GTDB): domain Bacteria; phylum Pseudomonadota; class Alphaproteobacteria; order Sphingomonadales; family Sphingomonadaceae; genus Novosphingobium. Next base: position 1,494 of record VFKS01000305.1, on the reverse strand, counting down.
CGGCATCGGTCAGCCGCCCCGGCGGAACTGGGGCCAGCGCGAGCGCGGCCGAAGTCGCGCCATCGGGTGCCGCCACTGTAGCGGGAACGGCGGTAGTCAGGGCAAGGGTGAGGACAGAAGCGGCAAGAAGCAGCGTGCGCATGAAAAACTCCGGAGCGACCATTTTTAGTTGATCGCGTCCAGACCCCAGTTGACGCAGCTTTGCAACTGTCCCGCTCGACCAAAGGCCCAGCGGGGCCGACAAACGTCAGCGCAGCAGGCTGCCCAGCAATCCGCGGGCGAACCGGCCGAATGCCGCCCCGCCCAGCGCAGTGCCGATCGCGCCCGCCGCCGCGCTGGCCGCCGAGGCGCCGACGTTGCTGCTCGATTTGCGGCCCGTCAGGCTGCGCGCCACCATGGTCCCGGCCGAAGCTGCCGCTGCGCCAAACGCCGCCTTTCCGGCCTTTTCCCACATCGTTGGCGTCGCGCGCGGCTGGGCCCGCTGGGCTTCTTCGCCCTGTGCCTCGACCACTTGCGCGGCCTCAGCAGCATCGTGGCTCTTTTGGGCCAGCACTTCGGCGGCGGACTCGCGGTTGACCAGAGCGTCGTACTTCCCGTCGAACGGGCTGATCGACTGGATGATCGCGCGTTCCTTGGGCGTCACCGGCCCGAGCCGCGAACGCGGCGGAGCAACCAGGGTGCGCTGAACAATTGACGGCGCGCCATCTTCATCGAGCGTCGAAACCAGCGCTTCGCCGGTTTTCAGCTCGGTAATCGCGGTTTCGACGTCCAGATCAGGATTGATCCGGAACGTTTCGGACGCCGCCTTGATCGCCTTCTGATCGCGCGGGGTAAACGCCCGCAGCGCATGCTGGACCCGGTTGCCAAGCTGTCCAGCAATTTTTTCCGGGATGTCGATCGGGTTCTGGCTGATGAAATAGACCCCAACGCCTTTTGAACGGATCAGCCGGACGACCTGCTCAACCTTGTCAAACAATGCTTCCGGCGCGTCTTCGAACAGCAGGTGCGCTTCGTCAAAGAAGAATACCAGGATCGGCTTTTCGGGATCGCCGACTTCGGGCAGCGCCTCGAACAGTTCGGCCAACAGCCACAGCAGGAAGGTGGCGTAAAGCTTGGGGCTTTGCATCAGCTTGTCGGCGGCGAGCACGTTGATGATGCCTTTGCCGTTTTCATCGCAGCGGATCAGATCGTTGATTTCAAATGCCGGTTCGCCAAAGAAGCGGTCAGCGCCCTGACTTTCAAAGGCCAGCAACTGCCGTTGGATCGTGCCGACACTGGCCCTGGAAATGTTGCCATAGCTGGTGGCAAGCTCACTGGCCTGTTCGGCGCAGGCCATCAGAGTCTGCTGGAGATCGGCCAGATCAAGCAGCAACAGGCCCTGATCATCGGCCCATTTAAACGCGATCGAAAGCACGCCTTCCTGCGTTTCGTTCAGCCCCATCAGACGGCTCAATAACAGAGGGCCCATTTCCGAAATGGTGGTCCGGATCGGGT
>VFKS01000232.1 GCA_009885425.1 Novosphingobium sp. | reverse complement strand
TGCTCTGCGCTCAATCCCATTGCCAGTCTCGCTTGCCAAAGTTTAAGCGATTGGTTAGCAGCCCGGCCAAAGCGCCGATAGGGTGCGCATGACAAGGATCGATGGATATGCCCAAGCTCGTCGTGGTCAACCGTGCCGGTGAAGAAAAGACGATCGAAGCCAAAGCCGGAGTCTCGGTGATGGAAGCGATCCGCGACAACGGGTTTGACGAATTGCTGGCGCTGTGCGGCGGTTGCTGCTCATGCGCCACCTGCCATGTCTATGTCGATCCGGACTTTGCAGGCGCGGTCACGCCGCTCAGCGAGGACGAGAACGACCTGCTCGATTCGACCGATCACCGCACGGAAATGTCGCGGCTGTCGTGCCAGCTGGAAATGAGTGCCGCGCTTGACGGGCTGAAGATTACGATTGCGCCGGAAGACTGAGTATCGCGGGCCCAAGCGCAATTGCGTTGCACTTGGGCGAGCGCGAACTTACCTCTCCCGGCATGACTGCACCTACCGCCCGCACTGATACGCTCGATCTCATCGGCAACACCCCGCTCGTCTTGCTCGAAGGGCCGAGCGAAGCGGCGGGCTGCGAGATTTGGGGCAAGTGTGAATTTGCCAATCCCGGCGCCTCGGTGAAAGACCGCGCGGCGCTTTGGATCGTCCGCGATGCCGAAGAACGCGGCACGCTGTTGCCCGGCGGAACCATTGTCGAAGGAACAGCGGGCAATACTGGGATCGGCCTGGCGCTGGTCGCCAATGCACTGGGCTACAAGACGGTGATCGTCATGCCCGAAAACCAGTCCAAAGAGAAAATAGACACTTTGCGGGCCTTGGGGGCCGAACTGGTTCTGGTCCCGCCCGCGCCGTTTTCAAACCCCGGGCATTTTGTGCACACCTCGCGGCGACTGGCGGAAGAGACCGAAGGCGCGGTCTGGGCTAATCAGTTTGACAATATAGCCAACCGCAAGGCCCATATCGAAAGCACCGCACCCGAAATCTGGGAGCAGATGGAGGGCCGGATCGACGGCTTCACCTGCGCTGCGGGAACCGGCGGAACGATCGCCGGGGTCGGGCTCGGCCTCAAGGCGTTTGACGAAAATGTCCGGATTGCACTGACCGATCCGCACGGCGCGGCGTTGTACAATTACTACGCCAATGGCGAGCTCAAGGCCGAGGGCACCTCGGTGGCCGAAGGGATCGGGCAGGGCCGGATCACCGCCAACCTCGAAGGCGCCCCGATTGACACCCAGTTCCGGATTTCGGACGAGCAAGGCCTTGAGTGGGTCGCGCGGTTGCTCAAGGAAGAAGGGCTGTGTCTGGGGCTGTCTTCGGGGATCAATGTGGCGGGCGCAATCGCCCTTGGGCAGCAGCTTGTCGCCGAGGGCCGCGAGGATCCGCGCGTCGCAACGATCCTGTGCGATACTGGTTTTCGCTATCTCTCCAGCCTCTACAATGCCGAGTGGCTGCGCGCCAAAGGCCTTCCGGTCTTCCCTTGGCTGGCCTGATCGGCTAGCCTTGCCCGCAGGATGGCAAGTATACCGCCACAACGGGCTCGCGAAACTCTGACCGGACCCCAGCATTTCGCGCCGCCGAGCGCGCGGGAACTGCGCGCGCAGGCGGTGCAGCGGCTGCAAGCCGGGCTGTTCGGGATGGCGGGAGTGCTGCTGGTGGTCGGACTGGCCAACATCATCAACGATCGCGCCCGGCTGACCGAGCAGGCCGAAAATCCGGCGGTCACCCAGCCTTCGCCCAGCGCTTCGCCGGGGACTTCGGATCCCTTGGTCGATATCGGCGTGATGCCGTCCTCGGTGCCGAGCGCGGCTCCATCGCCCGCGTCCGCGCAGAATGTCCAACGCTAAATCGCTTCCGCTATGGGGCGCGCTGCTGATCGTGTCGCTGGCTGCGACTGGCATCGCATGGTGGGCACAAAGGCCTGCGCCGCGCGCGGGCGAGCCCATCGGGCTGTTCACTACCTTGCCGATTTTGTGGTCTGAAAATGCCGATATCAGCGCCGAGCTGAGCCCGGACACCCAGCCGCACTGGGCCCGCGCCAAGCTTGCAGCGGCGGGCCAGATCGCGCCGCTCGATCTGCTGGCCGGGCCCAAGGGCGCGGGCCCACTCGACAAGCTGCACCGGCTGTTGATGGCCCAGCCGCGCGTGCTGAGTGGCGCGGAGAACGTCGCGCTCGATAACTGGGTGCGGGGCGGGGGGCAGTTGCTGTTGATCGCCGATCCGGCGCTGACCGCGCATTCGGATTTTGCCCTGGCCGATCCGCGCCGCCCGCAGGCGGTGGCGCTACTTTCGCCGATCCTGTCGCATTGGGGGCTGACATTGCGGTTCGACGATCGCCAGCAAATGGGCGAGGTCAGCCGCGAAGTGATGGGGGTGGCGGTGCCGGTCAATCTGCCCGGTCACTTTGCCACCGAAGGGCAGGCCAATTGCAAGCTGTGGGGCGATGGTTTGGCGGTCACTTGCACGATTGGCCGGGGACGGGTGGTCGCGCTGGCCGACGCGGCGCTGCTGGAGCGGGATGACCCCGGCGGAGCGCGGGCCAAGGGCTTTGGCTGGCTGCTTGATGCGGCGTTCGTGGCGCGCTGATTCGTTCCGGCCGGGGAAAGCGCGGGAATGATCACAACGAGGCTGAGAGTCGCGCGCTAAAGCTTTGATTTTGCGTTTGAACAAACCATAAACATTGCTCAACCAATGCTCGTATTCGCGGAATCAAAGCAATATAAATCATATGTTTACCATGTTATCCCGTGATTTCCCGCAATTTTCCCTTCCATCCCCGTCAATGCGACGGTAATGGTTCGTTTCATCGACATCCAAGTTCACTGCCGCGCCCCGATGAAGGGCTGGCTGGCCGCGAGGGCGCGCGGCTGGGACGGGGAGGATTTTTACGGGGGCTGGGAGCAATTCCGGCACAAGGGCGGGACGATAACGTGGAGGCCGGCAAGCCGATCATGTACAGTGGCCAGGGCTTTTCGCTGATCGGCGAAAAGGGTCGCTTCGTGCTGCCGCCAGACTTCCGCAAAGCGGTTCGCGATTCCGGGCAGGGCGAACGGGTCCTGTGTCTCGCCAAGCATCCGCGTTGGAAATGCCTGACCGGCTTTGGCCTGTCGCGGGTTGAAGAATTCGAATCCGAACTGAACCGCGAAGAAGGCATCGCGCTCGAACGCGGGCTCGATTTTGACCGCGATCTGCGTGCGCAGCAGCTTTATGGCTTTGCCCGTGTGCCGTTCGATGACAGCGGGCGATTTGTGCTGCCCGAACGTTTTTTCAAGCTCGGTGGCCTCAGCGATGCGGTGTTCTTCCAGGGTGGGGGCAAGATGTTCACGATCTGGAACCCGGCCGAGCTCGCCACGATGGGCAATGGCTGGGAAGACGCGCAGGAAACCTGCGCAGATCTTGCCGCACAGGCCCAATCCGGAAAGGCGCGAAAGTGACGGCGCCTACCGCCCCGCACGTTCCGGTTCTGCTCGATGAAGTGATTGCCGCGCTTGAACCCGCCCCCGGCACGGTGATCGTAGACGCTACATTTGGTGCCGGCGGCTATACCCGCCGCCTGCTCGATGCAGGTGCCTGCGTCCATGCCTTTGACTGCGATCCTGATGCGATTGCGGCCGGGAACGAATGGAGCGAAACCCGCGAAAGCCCGCCCCGGCTGGTGCTCCATCCGCGCCGTTTTTCGGAAATGGTCGCGGCTCTGGCTGAAGCTGGACTGGCCAAGGTCGATGGCGTGGTGATGGATATCGGCGTTTCGTCGATGCAGCTCGATCAAGCGGAACGCGGCTTTGCCTTCTCCAATGACGGCCCGCTCGATATGCGGATGGCGCAGGAGGGTGAAAGCGCGGCCGATTTCCTCAATACCGCCGCCGAAGAAACGATCGCCGACGTGCTGTTCCAGTACGGCGAAGAGCGCCAATCGCGCCGGGTCGCTCGTGCGATTGTCGCGGCGCGTCCGTTGGAGACCACCGGACAATTGGCTCACGTTGTCCGCAAGGCGCTGGGCCACCGTCCTGGCGCGCCCAAGGATCCGGCGACCCGCAGCTTTCAGGCGATCCGCATTCACATCAACGCCGAACTGGACGAATTGCACGCTGGCCTTGCGGCGGCGGAAGCCTTGCTCACTCCTGGCGGACGACTGGCGGTGGTCAGCTTTCACAGCCTTGAAGACCGGATCGTCAAACAGTTCCTGCGCGATGCCAGCGGGGCGGTGGCCAATGCCTCGCGCCATATACCCGCCGCTCCCCCGGCCTTTGCCCCGACCTTTGCTGACCTCGGCAAAGCGCAGCGCGCCGGTGAAGCCGAGCTCGCCCGCAATCCCCGTGCGCGCTCTGCAACGCTGCGCGCGGCGACTCGCACCGCAGCACCGGCGCGGGAAAGGAGGGCGGCATGAACCTGACGCGTGACCGGATGCGCTCGATCGGCTGGGCCGCGGTGCTGCTGATCTGCTTCACCTTTACCGTGATCCTGACCTTCAAGGTCAACGCGGTGAAAAGCGAAGTGCGGCTGACTGAACGGCAGATCCTGTCGGTCAAGCAGGACAAGCTACTGCTCGAAACCGAATTTGAAACCCGCGCCAACCAGCAGCAACTGCGGAGCCTCAATCAGGTCGAGTTCGGATATCAGGCGCCCGCGGCCGGCCAGTATCTCGAAGGCGAGCGCCAGCTGGCGTCGCTGGGCAAGGAGCGCGGCGCCGATGCCCCCAGTCCGATCCGGGTGGCACAGGCCGATGCCCCAACCGGCAGATCCAGCATTCCCGAAATGGTCAACCCGCTCACCGGCAAGGCGATGGCGTCTGAACCAAAGGCTGAAGGCAAAAGCAAACCGACCACCGACGCCACGCTGAGCGACCGGCTGAGCAAGGTCGATAGCCGCGAGGTGCGCAGGCCGTGACAACGATCGCCGTCTCGTCCACGATCACTTCTGGCCGCGGCGCGCTGGTCAACACCCGCCAACGCAGCCTGCTGATGGCCAAGTGGCGGGTGCTGTGGGTGGTGCTGGGCTTTGCCGTGGTCGCGCTGTTGACGCTGAGCCGGATTGCCTATCTGGGGCTGTTTGAACCCGCGCCCAGCCGTCAGTCCTATGGCACCAGCCTGCTACCCGAACGCGGCGATATCGCCGACCGCCACGGTGTGCCTCTGGCCCGGGCGTTCCCGGCCTATTCGCTGTGGTACAACCCGGCCGCGCTGGGCAGCGACGGCCCGCCGCTGGTCCGCAAACCGCGCGAAGTGGCCGAAGCGCTGGTCCGGATCTTCCCGGATCTCGAAGTGAACGCGCTGACCGTGCGCCTCGCCGAAGGGCGCCCCGGCTATCTCCGCCGCCGGATCCTGCCCGAAGACGCTAACCGGATTCATGCCCTGGGCGAACCGGCACTGGAATTCCCGCGTGAGAACGAACGGTTCTATCCGCAAGGGTCGATGGCCGCGCATGTTCTGGGATTTGTCGGTGCCGATGGCCACGGCCATGTCGGGATGGAGCAGGTGTTCGATGACCGACTGACCGATCCGGCCCAACGCGGCACCCCGGCGCTGCTCTCGATCGACACGCGCGTACAGGGCGCGCTGGAGGACGAACTGCTGCGCGGAATAGCCGATTCCAACGCCAAGGGTGCCGCCGGGATCGTGCTCGATGTCGATACTGGCGAAGTGATGGCGCTGGCATCCTTGCCATCGTTCAACCCCAACCTGATCGATCGCGCAGGTGAAGGCTTCATCTTCAACCGGGTCACCAATCAGGTTTACGAGCTCGGCTCTACTTTCAAGCCGATCACCGTTGCTGCGGCAATTGACGCGGGCGTGGTGACCGATCTGTCGAAGCGCTATCAGTCCAACCGGGCAATCTCGATCGGCGGGTTTGAACTGAATGACAGCCACGCGCTCGGTGCGTCGCTTAACGTGCCCGAAGCGCTGATCCATTCGTCCAATATTGTCACCGCCCAGATCGCCGATCAGGTTGGAGGCGAACGGCTGAACGCCACGATGCGCGCGCTGGGCATGGACAAGCGCGCCCAGATCGAGCTGCCCGCGCGCGGCTTTCCGATCTGGCCCAAGGGCAAATGGTCGCGGATCACCACCATGACCGTCGCGTACGGCCACGGGATTGCGGTGACCCCGCTGCATCTGGCCAGTGCATATGCCGCGCTGGTCAACGGCGGGATCTGGCGCCCGGCCACCTTGCTCAAGGTTGAGCCGGGACAGGCTGCGCCCGGAGTGCGGGTGTTCCAAGCCAGCACCTCGGCCCGGATGCGCCAGCTGCTGCGGCTGATTGTTGAGATCGGCACCGGCAAGAAGGCCAATGCTGTGGGTTACCGGGTTGGCGGAAAAACCGGATCGGCGGAAAAGCCGGGCGCGGGCGGTTACCGCGAAAGCAGCCTGGTCGCGACCTTTGCCGCCGCCTTCCCGATGGATCACCCGCGCTATGTTGTGATCATCATGCTTGATGAGCCGCAAGGTACTGCCGCCACTTCGGGTCAGCGCACCGCCGCCTGGAACGCTGCGCCAGTGGTCGGGCGGCTGGTCCCGCGGATCGGCCCGCTGCTTGGTATTATGCCCGATGATACCCGCGACGTGGATATCACCGATCTCGCCCCACTGGTCGGCAAGGGCAAAAGCGAATGAAGCTGGGGGCACTGGCCGAGCAGGCGGGAATTGCGCTGGCAGGGCCGAGCGAGGCACAGGTCACCGGATTCGCGATCGACAACCGTAAGGTCGCCCCCGGAACCGTGTTCGGCGCGTTTCAGGGCGCTGTTGTCAATGGCGAAGACTTTATCCCGGCCGCGATTGCTGCCGGAGCCGTGGCCGTAGTCGCCCGGATTGAGGCTAAAGTGGATGGCGCGGTGCATATCACTACTGCCCAGCCCCGGCAGACCTTTGCGCAATTGGCCGCGCGCTTTTTTGCGCCGTTTCCCGAAACCGTGGTCGCGATCACCGGGACCAATGGCAAAACCTCCTGCGTCGAAATGACCCGGCAGATCTGGCGGATGGCCGGGCATCGTGCCGCCTCGATCGGGACGCTGGGGGTGACCACTGCGGATGAAAGCGTTTCAACCGGCCTGACCACCCCCGATATCGTTACCTTCCTCGCCAATATGAGCGGCCTGGCGCGCGAGGGGATCAGCCACGTTGCGTTTGAGGCGAGCAGCCATGGCCTGTCGCAATACCGCAGCGAAGGGCCACGCGTACTGGCCGGGGCGTTCACCAACCTTAGCCGCGATCATCTCGATTACCACAAGGGCATGGACGACTATTTCGCGGCCAAGATGCGGCTGTTTGATGAAGTGGTCGATCCTGTTGGCTCTGCCGTCGTCTGGATGGACGACGAATGGACCGCGCGCGCGGTGGAGCATGTCACGCAGCGCGGGTTGCGGCTGATCGGCGTGGGTGCGGCGGCTGACGCGCAAGGTATCCGGCTGGTGTCTCGCACTCCGGGTCAGCTCGGCCAGCTGCTTGAAATTGAACATGCCGGGCTGGTTCGCACGGTGAACCTGCCGCTGATCGGCGCCTATCAGGCCGCCAATGCGCTGGTATCGGCTGGACTGGTGCTCGCCACCGGCGGCGATCCGGTGCAGGTGTTTGACGCGCTGGCCCGGCTGCAACCAGTGCGCGGACGGCTTGAACGCGCAGGCATCACCCGCGCCGGTGCGCCGGTCTATATCGACTATGCCCACACCCCCGATGCGCTGGAGGCAGCCATCGCGGCGCTGCGCCCGCATTGCAGCGGGCGGCTGATCGTGGTGTTCGGTGCTGGCGGAGACCGCGATCCGGGCAAGCGCGCGCCGATGGGCCGGGTGGTGGCAGAGCAGGCCGACTGCGGCTTCGTCACCGATGATAATCCGCGCGGTGAAGATCCCGCCGCGATCCGCGCCATGGTGTTGGCGGGTGGGCCAAGCCTGACCGAGATCGGTGATCGCCGCGCTGCGATTGCCGCCGCCATCGCCGAGGCGGGCCGCGATGATATCGTGATGGTGGCCGGCAAGGGCCATGAACAGGGCCAGATTATCGGGTCCGGCGAAACCAGCCGAGTCCTGCCGTTTGATGATGTAACCGTTGCCAGGGAGTGTGCGGCATGAATGCGCAAACCAAGATCATGGCCTGGCCGGCCGATCCGTCAGACCTGCTCGAACTGGCACTGTGGGATGCAGTCGCGATCGCCCGCGCCACAGGCGGGGTCGCGGTGGGTGAATTCCAGGTTTCGGGTGTCGAAATTGACAGCCGCGATGTGGTGCCAGGCGATCTGTTCTTTGCCCTGAAAGGCGAAGCAATGGACGGCCACCGCTTTGTCGAAGCCGCCTTTGCCAAGGGCGCCGCCGCCGTGGTGGTCGACCGCCCGGTCGATGGCCCGCATGTGCTGGTCAATGATACCAACGCCGCGCTGATCAAGCTGGCCAAGGCCGCACGGCAACGGGCCGATGCCACGATTATCGGCGTGACCGGATCAGTCGGCAAAACCGGGGTGAAAGAGGCGATTTTTGCGGCGCTGGACCGGTCGAGCCGGGGTGCAGCGCACCGTTCGGTCAAAAGCTACAACAACCACGTCGGGGTTCCGCTCAGCCTGACCCGGATGGCGGCGCGCAGCAAATTCGGCGTGTTCGAAATGGGCATGAACCATGCGGGCGAGATTTCCGCGTTGACCGCGCAGGTCCGCCCCAACGTAGCCGTGATCACCACGATCGCCCCGGCCCATATCGAGAACCTCGGCAGCGAAGAGGCGATTGCCGATGCCAAGGCCGAAATCTTTGAAGGGCTGGAGCCCGGCGGGACAGCGATCATCCCCGCTGACAGTCCGCACTATGCGCGGATCAAGGCGGCGGCAGACCAACTGGGCGTCGCCACGATCAGCTTTGGCCGCAGGGCGGATGCCGATGTGCGGTTGCTTGATGCGGTTCCGGCTCCGGGCGGCGGGTCACTGGTCACTGCCGATCTGGGTGACCGTAAGGTCTGCTACACCGTGGCCGAACCGGGCGAGCACTGGATTGCCAATTCGCTGGCGGTGATGGCTGCCGTGCGCGCGGCTGGCGGTGATCTGGGTGCAGCCGGACTGGCTTTGGCCGAGATGGAGGGCCTGAAAGGGCGCGGCCAGCGGATCACGCTGGCGGCCAAGGGCGGCGATGGATCGGGCCGGGCGCTGCTGATCGATGAAAGCTATAACGCCAACCCGGCGTCAATGCGGGCTACGCTGACCCAATTGGGCGTGACTCACGCCAAACGCCGGATTGCGGTGCTGGGGGCGATGAAGGAGCTGGGCGAACACGGTCCGGCCTATCACGCTGCGCTGGCGGGGCCGATTGCGGCGAGCGGCGCAGACTATGTCGTGCTGGTTGGCGCCGAGATGCAGGCTTTGGCCGACGAAATGGGGAAAGACGCCGCCAGCGCGCTTGGCAAGGGCACCCGCTTCGCCCATTGCGGAACCGCGGCTGAAGCAGTCAAAGTGCTCGGTGCGTATGGCGTGGCAGGCGGTGATGCCGTGCTTGTCAAAGGGTCGAACTCGGTCGGGCTGGGGGCTGTTGTCGCCGCGCTCGCGCAAAACAAGGAATAAGGCAGGGCTATGCTCTACCTGATCGCGCAGTATTTTGAGTTTGAGGGGATAGCCAACCTCATCCGCTACCAGACCTTCCGTGCGGGCGCCGCGCTGATGACCGCGCTGGTGCTCGGGCTGATTATCGGCCCGCGCTTTATCGCGATGCTGCGGATCAGGCAGGGCAAGGGCCAGCCGATCCGCGAAGATGGGCCGCAAAGCCATTTCGCCAAGCGCGGCACGCCGACGATGGGTGGGTTGATGATCCTGATTTCGCTGCTGGTCTCGATGCTGCTGTGGATGGATCTGACCAGCCCGCTGGTCTGGGCCTGCCTTGCGGTCACAATCGGGTTCGGCGCGATTGGGTTCATGGACGATTACGACAAGGTCAAGAAAAGCTCGCACGCCGGGGTTCCGGGGCGGGTTCGGCTGGCGGCGGAGTTTGTGGTCGCCGGGGTGGCCTCGTGGATCATGGTCAGCCAGATCGACACCAACCTCTATGTCCCGTTCCTGTCGGACCGCTACATTCCGCTGGGCGGGTTCTATTACATCTTTGCCGCCTTCGTGATTGTCGGCGCGGGCAATGCGGTGAACCTGACCGACGGGCTCGATGGCCTCGCCACTATGCCGGTGATCATCGCTGCCGGGACATTCGCCATCATCGCTTACCTCGCCGGACGAGCCGACTTTTCTGCCTACCTTGGCATCCCGCACGTGCCGCGCGCGGGAGAACTGGCGATCCTATGCGCCGGGATCATGGGGGCAGGCCTCGCCTTTCTATGGTTCAACGCGCCGCCTGCGGCGGTGTTCATGGGCGATACCGGCAGCCTTGCCTTGGGCGGGGCGCTGGGCGCGATTGCGGTTGCGGCGCATCACGAGATCGTGCTGGCGATCGTCGGCGGACTGTTCGTGGCCGAGGCGCTGTCGGTGATCATCCAGGTTGCGGTTTATAAACGCACCGGAAAACGGGTGTTCAAGATGGCGCCGATCCACCACCATTTCGAACAATTGGGCTGGCAGGAATCGACCGTGGTGATCCGTTTCTGGATCGTTTCGATCGTGCTGGCCCTGATCGGACTGTCCACGCTGAAGCTTAGATGATCACGACCCCCGCCTTTGCCGGCCAGCGTTATGCCGTACTCGGGCTTGCCCGTTCGGGGATGTCTGCGGTTGAAAGCCTGCTGGCGGGCGGGGCGCAGGTAACCGCTTGGGACAGCCGCGAAGAACCGCGCCGCGCCGTTGAAGGCCGGGTCGAACTGGCCGATCCGGTCGGGATCGATCTGACCGGGTTTGCCGGGGTGGTCGTATCCCCCGGGGTGCCGCTTAACCAGCATCCGATTGCGGCCCATGCGGCGAGCTTTGGCGTGCCGGTGATCGGCGATATCGAACTGTTCGCGATTGCCCGGCCCAATCTGCCGGCGCATCGGGTGGTCGGGATTACCGGCACCAATGGCAAGAGCACCACCACTGCGCTGCTCCACCACATCCTGCAATCCGCCGCGCTGCCGACCCGGATGGGCGGGAACATCGGTCTGCCGATCCTGTCGGCCAATCCGCTCGATGCGGGCGGGGTCTATGTGCTCGAACTGTCGAGCTATCAGCTTGACCTGACCCACAGCCTCGAATGCGAAGTGGCCGCGTTGCTGAATGTCACCCCCGATCACCTTGATCGCTATGATGGCTTTACAGGCTATGCCGCCTCGAAGGCGCGGCTGTTCTCGATGCAGCGGTCCGAACAGTTTGCGATATTCGGCATGGGCGACGCAAAAACCCAGTCGATCGCCGCGCGCGAAGCGCAATTGCGCGAGGCCTCGCGGGTCCGCTCGGTCGATGGCAAGGACCTGATTGCGCTGCAAGACGATTGGCCCAGCCTGCAGGGCCCGCACAACCTGCAGAACGCGGCGGTGGCCGTGGCGATTGCTGAAGCCTTGGGGCTGACTCCGGCGCAGTGGCGCCCGGCGCTCGCCAGCTTTCGCGGGCTGCCGCACCGGATGGAGCGGGTCGCCGAGGCGAACGGGGTGATGTACCTAAACGATAGCAAGGCGACCAACCCGGCCTCTACCGCGCCCGCTCTTGCAGCATTCCCGCCGCGTCCGGAGCGGCGGATTCACTGGATTCTGGGCGGCCTGCCCAAGGGCGACAACCTTGACGAATGTGCGCCCTTTTTCGGCAATGTCGCGGCGGCCTATACCATTGGTGAGGCTGGGCCGCGGTTCGCCGATTTGCTCACCCCGTTCATGCCGGTGACCCGCAGCGAAATGATGTGCGAAGCGATCCAGCAGGCGATGGCTGCGGCCAAGCCCGGTGATGTGGTGCTGCTTTCCCCGGCCTGCGCCAGCTTTGACCAGTTCCGCGATTACGAAGCGCGCGGCGATACCTTTCGCCAGATCGTCCAGACGCTGCTGACGCCGGAACCTGAAACCACTGTCGGAGGGCGCGGCTGATGGCCAGCCATCCGCCTCTGATCCCGCGCGGCGGCGCTTCGCCGGGCGGCACAACGCGCATCCAGCGCAGCCGCCGCAGCGATTTGGCGATCTGGTGGCGCGAGATTGACCGGGTCCTGCTGGTGCTGGTCCTGGCCCTAATGGCGATCGGCACTGCGGCGGTTGCAGCCAGTTCCCCAGCCAGTGCTCGGCGACTTTCGACCGCTTCGGTGCGGCTCGATGATCTGCACTTCTTCTCGATGCATATCCGCTATCAGGTGCTGGGCCTGATCGCGATGTTCGGTGCATCGCTGCTGCCCAAGGACTGGGCGCGCCGGGCCGGGATTGTGCTGTGCGCGGCGATGCTGGTGGCGCTGATGCTGGTTCCGGTGATGGGTTTTTCGGTCAACGGGGCGCGGCGCTGGCTCAATCTGGGCATGTCGCTCCAGCCCTCCGAATTCCTCAAGCCGGCCTTTGCGATCGGGATGGCGTGGATCCTGTCGTGGCGCGCGCGTGATCCGAACCTGCCGGTGATCGAGCTGTGCACGGGTCTGATGGTGTTGATTGGCGGACTGCTGATGCTGCAACCCGATTTCGGATCGACCATCCTGTTCAGCGGGGTGTGGTTCGTGATGGTGCTGCTGTCGGGCATATCGCTCAAGCGGATCGGTGGCGTGATCGGGGCCGGGGTCATGCTGGTGACGCTGACCTATGTTTTCTACGAAAACGGCCGGAACCGGATCGATGCCTTTCTGGGCGGCGGAACCGCGTTCGATCAGGTCGATCTGGCACAGCGGACCTTGCTGGCTGGCGGCTGGACCGGATCGGGGCTGTGGCTCGGAACCCGCAAGCTGGCGCTGCCAGAGGCGCATACCGACTACATTTTCTCTGTAATCGGCGAAGAATTCGGGCTGGTCGCCTGCGCAGTGATCGTGCTGCTCTATCTGGCGCTGGTCGGCCGGGTGCTGGTCCGGCTGCTCGAGGAAGAGGATCTGTTCACCACTTTGGCTGCCGCCGGACTGATTGCCCAGATTGGCGGACAGGCGTTCATCAACGTGATGGTCAATCTGCAACTGTTCCCATCCAAGGGGATGACCCTGCCGTTGATCTCTTACGGCGGATCGTCCACCATTGCGCTGTGCCTGGGGATCGGCTTTTTGCTATCGATCACCCGGCGAAACCCCTTTATCAAGCGTGAGCGGTTCAGCCTCACCAGCCTTGGATTCAAACGATGAGCGGCGTTTCCCGGCACTATGTTCTGGCCGCTGGCGGTACCGGCGGGCACCTGATCCCGGCCTTTGCGCTGGCGGTTGAGCTGGAAGCGCGCGGGCACCACGTGGCGCTGATCACTGACGAACGCGGCAGTCGCCTGCCGGGCAAACCGCATTCGCTAGTCGCGCACCAGCTTCCCGCCGGGCGGTTGGGCAAAAACCCGCTGCATTGGCCAGGCGGGATCCAAGCGATCCTTGAAGGCAAACGGATGGCGCTGCGGCTGTTTGAAAGCTTTGAACCCAGCGCGGTGATTGGCTTTGGCGGCTATCCCGCCTTTCCGGCGCTGTGGGCCGCAACCAGCGCGGGCGTGCCGAGCGTGATCCACGAACAGAACGCGGTGTTGGGCCGGGTTAACCGGTTCCTCGCTGGCCGCGTCGATGCAATCGCCACTTCCTATCGCGAGGTGGAACGGTTGAAGCCCAAGCACGCGGGCAAGGTCCATCTGGTCGGCAATCCGGTTCGCGCCGAAGTGCTGGCGCTGCGTGACGCACCGTTCCCTGCCTTCAGCGAAGACGGATTGCTGCGGGTTTTGGTCACCGGCGGCAGTCAAGGTGCAGGCGTGCTCAGTCAGGTTGTGCCCGATGGACTCGCCATGCTGCCGACCGCGCTGCGCAATCGGCTGCAAGTCACCCAGCAGTGCCGTCCCGAAGATATAGAAGCGGTGCGTGAACGCTATGCCGCG
This sequence comes from Novosphingobium sp., assembly GCA_009885425.1. GTDB lineage: Bacteria > Pseudomonadota > Alphaproteobacteria > Sphingomonadales > Sphingomonadaceae > Novosphingobium. The sequence continues at coordinate 1,720 of VFKS01000232.1, read as the reverse complement.
CACGAAATCCCGGCAGAATTGGGCACCTATTTTGAGAATATGGCCGAACGGCTGGCCGACGCACATCTGTTCATCGGCCGTGCCGGAGCCTCGACCGTGGCGGAGCTGACCGCAGTGGGCCGCCCGGCGATCCTGGTGCCGCTGCCGATCGCAACCGACGATCATCAGGCCTTCAATACCGACGAGATTTGCGCGGCCGGCGGCGCCCGGATGATCCGGCAGGACAAGTTCACCGCCGCCGAACTGGCCAAGCAGATTCAGGCCATCGCGATGAACCCGAAAACACTGGCGACTGCCGCGCATGGCGCCTGGAACTGCGGCTATCCAAACGCGGCGCGCGATCTGGCCGATCTGGTCGAGAGCTTTGGCGGAGCGCCGATGATGGACGTGATCCGCGTGGCCGAAGGGATTGAAACGGCGGCAAGCAATCAGGGCGCCCCGGCATGAAGGCCGTAGGCACCGATATCGGCACGATCCACTTCGTCGGCATCGGCGGGATCGGGATGTCCGGCATTGCCGAGGTGATGTGCAATCTGGGCTATGACGTGCAGGGCAGCGATATTGCCGAAGGCTATGTGGTTGAAGGCCTGCGCGCGCGCGGGATCCGGGTGATGATCGGCCATGATGCCGAAAACCTGGGCGATGCCGCAGTTGTGGTCACGTCGACGGCGGTGAAGCGCGATAACCCGGAAGTGGTCGCAGCGCTCGAAGGCCGCGTGCCGGTGGTCCGCCGCGCTGAAATGCTGGCTGAACTGATGCGGCTGAAACGCACGGTCGCGGTGGCGGGAACCCACGGCAAGACCACCACCACCAGCATGGTCGCCGCGCTGCTCGATGCGGGCGGGGTCGATCCGACTGTGATCAACGGCGGGATCATCAATTCCTATGGCTCCAACGCCCGGCTCGGCGCGAGCGATTGGATGGTGGTCGAAGCAGATGAGAGCGACGGATCGTTCCTGCGGCTCGACGGGACCATTGCGGTGGTCACCAACATCGACCCTGAACACCTCGATCACTACGGCAGCTTCGATGCGATCAAGGACGCGTTTGTCGAATTCATCGAAAACGTCCCGTTCTATGGCTGCGCGGTGCTGTGCATCGATCATCCCGAAGTGCAGGCGATCATCCCCAAGGTCCGCGATCGACGGGTCGTGACCTATGGCTTTTCGGCGCAGGCCGACATTCGCGGCGAGAATATCGAGCCGTTCCCCGGCGGAAACCGCTTTGACGTGACGATCCGCCAGCGCGACGGCGAACAGCGCAAGATCGAGGGGATCGAGCTGCCGATGCCGGGGCGCCATAACGTCCAGAACTCGTTGGCCGCCGTTGCCGTGGCGGTGGAAATGGGCGTTCCGGATGAAGTGATCCGCACTGGCTTTGCCAAGTTCGGCGGGGTCAAACGCCGTTTCACAAAGGTCGGTGAGATCGCCATTGGTTCTGGGGTAGTGACGGTGATCGATGATTACGGCCACCACCCGGTCGAAATCCGCGCTGTCCTGGCCGCTGCCCGTGAAGGCGTAACCGCAGGGCGGGTCATCGCTGTGGTCCAGCCGCACCGCTTCACCCGGCTGCGCGATCACATGGAAGATTTTCAGGCCGCCTTCAACGATGCCGACGTGGTCTATGCCGCGCCGGTCTATCCGGCCGGTGAAGCACCGATCGAGGGGGTTGATTCCGATGCTCTGGTCGAAGGGATCAAGGCCCGCGGCCACCGCAGCGC
>VFKS01000549.1 GCA_009885425.1 Novosphingobium sp. | reverse complement strand
ATCATCCCCCATTGGGCGAGCAGCGTGGCCATTGCCCCTGCCATCAGCACCAGCCCGGTCGGCCCGGCCCCGGCCTGCGGATCTGCCCGCAGCCCCAGCCGGTCGAGCACCAGAAAGCCGATGATCCCGAACATCGCCGCCTGGGCGTGGCCGCCGATCAGCCCGGACAGCAGCCACGGGCGCAGCCGTGGGTCGCGCCACGACAGGTGGGGGATCGCAGCGGGATCGAATTCCTCATCATCATCGTCGCCGCGCTGGCGCAGCCGCGAATCGGAGTTGGCGCTGAACGGCGCCGCCACCACATCGCCGCGCGCGGCATAGGCCGGCGAATCGTCGGGCAGCCAGATCCGCAGCGCTGCCAGAACCATCACCGCGATCACCGTAAAGGCAATGAACGGGCCGACCAGACCGACCCCCGGCAGAATGAAGAACGGGGCCAAGGCCGGGCCGATAACCGTGCCCAGGCCAAAACTGGATGAAATCAGCGACAGCGCTTGGGTCCGTTCGGCCCGGCTGGTCCTGCTGGCGACATAGGCCTGCACCGCCGGCGGTGCGGCCGATCCGAACCCGCCATAAAGCGATCGGCAGGCCGCAAACAGCAGCAGCGTCGCCACCCCGCCCAGCACACCGTTAAGGCCGAGCCACAGTGCGAGGCCGCAAAGGCTGAAGCTGGCGATGAACCCGATCAGCCCGATCGCCATCATCGCCTTGCGCCCGCGCCGGTCAGACCGCCGGGCCCACATCGGCGCGCATAGCATCCACAGCAAGGCCGACCACGTATAGGCCAGGCTGATCCAGAAATCCTCAACCTTCAGCGCGGTCCCGATCGAGGGCATGACCGATTGCATCGCGGTATTGCCGGCCGCCGTCACCAGCATCACCATAAACAACAAAGTCACTCGCCAGCCGGGCAGCGTTGCGGTGGTTCCGGGCTGGGCCGCGGTTGGGGCTGGATCGTGTTGCGGCATCGGTCTGTCGCTAACCTGCTCGTTCACGCCTTGCAATGGGCGGTCAAATTTGTGAAGGCGGCAGATCGTCAATAATCGGACATATAGACCGCATGAATCCCACAGAGCTAGCTCACGAGCGGCTGTCGCTTCGAATGAAGCGACGGATCAAGCGGCTGATGGGTCCAGCAGGTATTTTTGTGCAAGGGTTTATCGAGCACCCGGTGATGGTGGGCTCGATCATCCCGTCGTCGCGTTTCACCATTGCCAAGATGCTGGGCCCGGTAAAGTGGGACGAGTGCAAGCTGTTTGTCGAATACGGCCCCGGCGTCGGCACCTT
>VFKS01000212.1 GCA_009885425.1 Novosphingobium sp. | reverse complement strand
TAGCCAATCGATCGAAAAGCGGGTGGGCGAATATCTGGCGGCGTTCCTGCTGATGGAAACGCTGATGATCGGCGTGTTCGCGGCGCAGGACCTGTTCCTGTTCTACATCTTCTTTGAAGCCGGGCTGATCCCAATGTACCTGATCATCGGCGTGTGGGGCGGGGCAGAACGGATCTACGCCAGCTACAAGTTCTTCCTCTACACGCTGCTCGGCTCGATCGTTATGCTGATTGCGATGATCTGGATGGCGCAAGAAGCGGCGACCACCGACATCCCGACGCTGATGGAATTTGACTTCCCGTTTGAGGCGCAGAAACTGCTGTGGCTCGCGTTCTTTGCCAGCTTTGCGGTGAAGATGCCGATGTGGCCGGTCCACACCTGGTTGCCCGATGCCCACGTTCAGGCGCCCACTGCGGGTTCGGTGATTCTGGCCGGCGTGCTGCTGAAGATGGGCGGCTACGGCTTTATCCGATTTTCGCTGCCGATGTTTCCTGAGGCCTCAGCGCATTACGCCTGGCTGGTCTTTGGTCTGTCGATGGCGGCAGTAGTGATCACTTCGCTGATCGCGCTGGTGCAGCACGATATGAAAAAGCTGATCGCCTATAGCTCGGTTGCGCACATGGCGATCGTTACGCTTGGTCTGTTCTCGTTCAACGTGCAGGGCCTCGAGGGCTCGATGATCGTCATGCTCAGCCATGGACTCGTTTCGGGCGCCTTGTTCCTGTGTGTCGGGGTTATCTATGACCGGCTCCACACCCGTGAGATTGACCGTTACGGCGGGCTTGCAATCAATATGCCCAAGTATGCGCTGTTCTTCATGCTGTTCACGATGGCTTCGATTGGCCTGCCGGGTACCAGCGGATTTGTCGGCGAATTGCTCAGCCTGATGGGGATTTATCAGGTATCGAGCTGGGTTGCGTTCGTGGCGACGACCGGGATCATTCTGGGCGCAGCCTATATGCTTTACCTCTATCGCCGGGTCGTCTTTGGCGAACAGAAGAACGCTGATGCCGCAGCGATGCCCGATCTGACCTTGCGCGAATGGGCCATGCTGGCGCCGATCGCCGCTGCGGTGATGTGGATGGGGATCTATCCTGAAACCTTCATGGCCCCGATGCGCGCCGATATCGCCGCGCTCGATGCCCGGGTCGCACGGGCCAAGCCTGCTGGCGATGCACATTTGACCGCAGGGAAGCCAAATCCCGCGCAAGACGAAGCCAATCAAGGGGGCGCGCACTGATGGACTGGACCCAGTCGCTACGCCTTGCGGCGCCCGAAGAATTGCTCAGCGTCACGGCACTGCTGCTGCTGGTTGCCTCGGCCTGGGGACAGCGCGCCAAGGATGCGCGCGCGATAAACCTGCTGTCCGTGCTGGCTTTGGCAATCGCCGCGCTGATGGTCGCGCCAACACTTTGCCAGGGCGTCTCCGGCGCGGCCGCACTGGCCTTTGAAGGCCTGTTCTCGGCCGATGCTTTCGCAGCCTTTGCCAAGTTGCTGATATACGCCTCTGCGGCAGCATCGCTGCTGGTGGCACCAGCGTTTTTCGAACGCCACGGCGGATATCGCTCAGAATTTCCGGTGCTGGTACTGTTCGCGGTAATCGGCATGAGCATGATGGTTTCGGCCACCAACCTGCTGACGCTTTATATTGGGTTGGAGCTCAATTCGCTTGCCGCCTATGTGCTCGCAGCATTCCTCAAGGCTGATGATCGCTCGGCCGAAGCGGGCCTCAAGTATTTCGTGCTCGGCGCGCTGGCCAGCGGGATAATGCTGTTCGGGATGAGCCTGCTCTATGGCTTCACCGGATCGATCACCTTTGACGGGATCTCCGCCGCGTTGGGCGGTGGTTTGGGCAAGGGTGCGTTGTTCGGGCTGGTGTTCGTGCTGGCGGGACTAGCCTTCAAGATCAGCGCCGTGCCGTTCCACATGTGGACCCCCGATGTTTACGAAGGCGCGCCAACCCCGGTCACCACGCTGTTTGCTTCGGCCCCCAAGGTGGCAGCATTGGCGCTGACCATGCGGGTCACGGTTGAAGCGTTCGGCAGTCAGGCGTTGGCCTGGCAACAGATCATCGGGTTCGCTGCGATTGCCTCGGTGCTGGTCGGTGCGCTGGGCGCGATCGGGCAGACCAATATCAAGCGGCTGCTCGCCTATTCCTCGATCAACAACGTCGGCTTCATGCTGGTCGGACTGACCGCAGCGAGCGTCGAGGGGATTGCGGCGATGCTGGTCTACCTTGCGATCTATGTGCCGATGACGATTGGCGGGTTCGTGGCCGTGCTGATGTTGCGCGATGCCCAAGGGCGCCAGCTTGAAGCGATCTCGGATCTCGCCGGGCTTTCCCACACCCGCCCGCTGCTTGCGCTAGGGCTGGGCTCTGTCATGTTCTCGATGGCTGGGATCCCGTTCTTCTTCGGGTTCTGGGGCAAGTTCGTGGTGTTCAAGGCAGCTATCGCCTCGGGCTGGGTGATCCTGGCCCTGATCGCGGCGCTAGGCAGTGTCATCGGGGCATTCTATTACCTCAAGATCGTCAAAGTGATGTACTTTGATGAGCCTGCGGGCAAAGCCACCGGGCGGAGCGATATGGTCCACGAATGGCTGCTGGCGGTCTCGGCGCTGTTCATCTCACCGCTGGGCTGGCTGTTCACTAAGGGCCTTGGCGCGCTGGCCGCGATTGCGGCGGGCGTGCTCTACGCGGGCGCTTGATCCAGACCGTTCCTGAAACCGGATCGACCAATGCCGATCTCGCCGCGCGTCTTGGCGCTGGTGAGTACTTGGCCGAGGGCGATTGGCTGGTTGCGGACCGGCAGACCGCAGGCCGGGGCCGGCAAGGCCGCAGCTGGTTTGACGGTCATGGCAACTTCATGGGATCAACCGTGGTTCACCCCGGCGCAGGCGATCCGCCAGCTGCCAGCCTCGCCTTACTCAGCGGTATTGCCCTGCACGAAGTCGTCGCCCCCCTGATCCCGCCGCCCACAACCGCCTTGCTCAAATGGCCAAACGATCTGATGATCGGCGCGGCCAAGCTTGCCGGAATTCTGCTCGAACGGGTCGGGGATGCGGTGATTGTCGGGATCGGAGTCAACCTTGCCCAGGCGCCCAGCGTCAAGGGGCGTGAGACCATTGCCCTGTCCGCCATTGGCCCCGCGCCGGACCGCGATCACTTCGCCGCGGCGCTGGCCCAGCAGTTTTCACTTGAACTGGAACGCTGGCGCAGCTTCGGACTCGATCCGATGATCCGCCGCTGGTTGGCCGCCGCCCACCCGGTCAGCACCCCTTTGGCGGTCGGAGAGCCCGGAGAGCAGTCACTCAAAGGCCGATTTATCGGCCTCAGTGCCGATGGAGCCTTGCAACTAGGCCTCGCGGACGGCACGACCCGCACAATCCATGCTGGCGAAGTGCGCCTCGCCGGCGAAAACTGAGGACGGGGCCATGCTGCTCGCGATTGATAACGGCAACACCAATGTAAAGTTCGCGCTGGTGAACGATGCGGGCCTGATCGTGCAGCGCTGGCGGCTGGCGACTGATATCAAGCGAACAGCCGATGAATACGCCGTCTGGCTCAACCAGTTGCTGGAAATGGAAGGCTATTCGCGCGCCGATGTCAGTGCCGTAGTGATCGCCTCGGTGGTGCCGCGGGCGGTCCATAATCTGCAGGAACTGGCGGCCAAATACTTCGGCGTAGAGGCTCTGATCGGGGGCCGCGCGCCGGTGGAATGGGGTATCGCGCTGAGAGTTGACGAACCCCGCTCGCTCGGCGCTGACCGTGCGGTCAATGCAATTGCCGCGCAGGCGCTCGAAGCGGGCGACAAGATCGTGATCTCGTTCGGTACCGCGACGACATTCGATCACATCGGCGCAGACGGGTCCTATCTGGGCGGCTCGATCGCCACCGGGGTCAGTCTGTCACTCGACGCGCTCTACAATGCCGCTGCGATGCTGCCGCGGATCGCGATTGAGCCACCGCCCAGCGCCAGCGTGATTGGCCGCGATACGGTTGGTCAGATGCAGATCGGGATCTATTGGGGTTACGTCAGCATGATCGAAGGGATGATCGCGCGGATGAAGGCCGAGATTGGCCGGCCGGCAAAAGTCATCGCTACAGGGGGCCTCGCCCCGCTATTCCAGCAAAACGCCGACCTGTTTGACCGGGTCGAACCCGACCTCACCCTGAAGGGAATTGCCTTGTTATACGCCAACCGGACCGTGAGCTCGTGAAGCCCGGCAAGGAACTGCTGTTCTGTGCGCTGGGCGGATCGGGCGAAATTGGAATGAACGTCAACCTTTACGGCTGCGAAGGCAAGTGGCTGATGGTTGATCTGGGGATGACCTTCGGCGCCAACGAATACCCCGGCACCGAACTGGTTTTTGCCGATCTGGAATTCATTGAGGAACGCAAGAAAGATCTGATCGCGGTGGTGCTAACCCACGCGCATGAGGATCATATCGGCGCTGTGCCCTACTTTGCGCAGGAATTGGGCGTACCGCTCTATGCGACGCCTTTCACCGCGCGCCTGGTCGCCGAAAAGCTGGAAGAAGCCGGGATCCGCCACGCGGTTCAGCTCAACGTGATCGACCATCTTGACCAGTTCGAGCTGGGCCCATTCGGCATTCGCTATGTCCCGCTGGCGCACTCGATCGCCGAGGGCAATGCGCTGGTGATCGAGACGCCATACGGACGGATATTCCACACCGGCGACTGGAAACTGGACGCTGAGCCGCTCGTCGGGGTTCCGGCGACCGTCGAAGAACTGACCAAGATTGGCGACGATGGCGTGCTCGCGCTGGTTTGCGATTCGACCAATGTGTTCAATCCCAAGGCATCGGGTTCAGAAGGAGCCGTACGCACAGCCTTGAAGGAAGAAGTCGCCAAGCACCGCGGCAAGCGCGTGGTGGTCACGACTTTCGCGTCCAACGTTGCGCGGCTGCAAACGTTGGGCGAAGTGGCTGAGGCGACCAACCGGCGGCTGTGCGTGGCTGGGCGATCGCTCGACCGGATCATTCGCACCGCGCAGGCCAGCGGCTACCTCAAGAACCTGCCCGACCGGGTCGATTTTGATACGGCCATGGGCCTGCCGCGCGGTGAAGTGCTGATCGTGGCGACAGGCGGGCAGGGTGAACCTCGCGCTGCGCTCGCCCGGATTGCCGAAGGTAATCACCAGATCGCGCTGGAATCGGGCGATGTGGTGCTGTTTTCCAGCCGTCAGATTCCCGGCAACGAAATCGCCATCGGCCGAATCCAGAACCGGCTGGCTGGGCGCGACATCGTTATGGTCACCGACCGGCAAAGCCCGATCCACGTTTCGGGCCACCCGGGCAAGCCTGAGCTGGAAGCGCTCTATGGCTGGATCCGGCCTGAGATCCTGCTGCCGGTCCACGGTGAGGTGCGCCATATGCGCGAACAGGCGCGGTTTGGCCGGGCCTGCGGCATCCCTAAAGCGGTGGCGCAAGAGAACGGTGATCTGGTCCGGCTTGCTCCGGGTAAGCCCGGCAAGATCAGCGAAGTCCGCGCTGGCCGGCTGATCCTGGACGGAGATATCATTGCCCCGGCCGATGGTGAGGCGATGGTGATGCGGCGGCGGCTTGCGGCCAACGGGCTGGTAATTGTCGTGCTCGATGGCAAAGGTCGCGTTCACGCCGAGAGTATCGGTTTGCCGCTGGAAGAGGACATGGACCAGTACCTCGCCGAAACCCGCGAAGATGTTACCGCCGCGCTGGCCAAGTTGAAAGGCGGACAGCGCCATGACCGCGAAGCCGTCAGCGAAGCCGCGCGGCTTGCTGCGCGCCGTGCGGCCAGCCGTTGGACGGGCAAAAAACCGCAAGTGCGGGTCATATTGGCGGAGCATTGATCCGATGAAACTGACTTCTATTGTCGCAATCTACTTCCTGTTTTGGGTGATGAGCGCCATGCT
>VFKS01000463.1 GCA_009885425.1 Novosphingobium sp. | reverse complement strand
TGACAAGCTGGAAGCGGGCCACACTATCGTTTCCAACGCCAGCTGCACCACCAACTGCCTCGCTCCGTTCGCCAAGGTGCTCAACGACGCGATCGGGATCGAACGTGGACTGATGACCACGATTCACGCCTATACCAACGATCAGAAGATCCTTGACCAGATCCACGAGGATCCGCGCCGCGCCCGCGCCGCTGGGATGAGCATGATCCCGACCACGACCGGCGCTGCCCGCGCAGTTGGCGAAGTGCTGCCCGAACTGAAGGGCAAGCTCGATGGCAGCGCGATCCGCGTGCCGACCCCGAACGTCTCAGTGGTCGATCTGACTTTCCAGCCGAAGCGCGATACGACCAAGGAAGAGGTCAACGCGCTGCTGAAGGCCGCCAGCGAAGGCGCTCTGAAGGGCGTGCTGGGCTATTCGGACGAGCCGCTGGTTTCGATCGACTACAACGGCTGCGCCAACAGCTCGACCATCGACAGCCTGGAAACGTCGGTGATCGACGGCAAGCTGGTCCGCGTGCTCAGCTGGTATGACAATGAATGGGGCTTCTCCAACCGGATGGTTGATACCGCCGGAGCAATGGGGAAGTTGCTGTAATCTGGCGTCGTCCCCGGCTTGACCGGGGACCGCTGGCCTTCACGCTTGGAGCCAGCTGGCCAGCGATCCCCGCTTTCGCGGGGATGACGGAGGATTGAATGACCAAGTTCAAAACCCTAGACGATCTCGGCGATCTGACCGGCACGGTGGTGCTGGTCCGGGTCGATTTCAACCTCCCGATGCAGGGGGTGTCGGTGACCGACGATACCCGTGTGCGCGCGGCGGCGCCGACGATTCTCGAACTGGCCGACAAGGGCGCAAAAGTCCTTCTATTATCCCATTTTGGGCGGCCCAAGGGCGAGAAGGTCTCGACCATGTCGGTCTCGATGACGCTCGACTCAGTTCAGGCGGTGCTCGGCCGCGAAGTGATGTTCGTACCCGAAATAGCCGGAGACGTGGTCCGCCAATCGCTGGCGATCTTGCAGCCGGGCGATATCGCACTGCTCGAAAACACCCGGTTCTGGAAGGGTGAGGAAGCCAACGATCCCGACTTGGCCAAAGCGATTGCAGCTAATGCGGACATTTTCGTCAACGATGCCTTTTCGGCCGCGCACCGCGCCCATGCCAGCACTGAGGGGCTGGCGCACCTGCTCCCGGCCTATGCGGGGCGTTCGATGGAAGCCGAGCTGAAAGCGCTCGAGGCGGCGCTAGGCAATCCGGAGCGGCCAGTCGCCGCCGTAATTGGCGGAGCAAAAGTCTCGTCAAAGCTCGATGTGCTGACGCACCTGGTCACCCAGGTTGATCACCTGATCATCGGCGGCGGGATGGCCAATACGTTCCTTGCGGCGCGCGGAATCAATGTCGGGAAATCGCTGAGCGAGCATGAACTGGCGGCAACCTGCGAGGGCATCCTTGATGCCGCTGAAAAAGCCGGCTGCATCGTCCACCTCCCTTACGACGTAGTGGTCGCGAAGGAATTCGCGGCCAATCCTGCTAGCTTGCGCATCTGCAACGTTCACGAGGTCGCCACCGACGAGATGATCCTCGATATCGGCCCGCAAGCGACCGAAGCCTTGGCTGACGTGCTCAAGACCTGCCGCACGCTGGTCTGGAACGGGCCTTTGGGGGCATTCGAGACCGCACCGTTCGATGCCGCTACCGTCGCACTTGCCAAGAGCGCCGCCGCGCTGACCCGCGAAGGCGCGCTGGTTTCCGTGGCGGGCGGCGGCGATACCGTTGCCGCTTTGGCCCATGCCGGGGTGGTAGGCGATTTCAGCTACATCTCGACCGCGGGCGGGGCCTTCCTCGAATGGATGGAAGGCAAGGACCTGCCCGGCGTAGTGGCGCTGCAACAAGCCTGAGAAAAGACGGTTAAGCGTGGTTGCCGCAGCGCAGCATCGCCGCTATGTGCGCTGCATCACATACGTATGCAATTACAGGGATTCGCCTCCATGAATACTGCCGAAATGACCGCCAAGGTGGCCGCCGGTAACGGTTTTATCGCCGCGCTTGACCAGTCGGGGGGATCGACGCCCAAGGCGCTGGCGGGATATGGCATTGGCGATGACGCCTGGAGTGACGAGGCCGGGATGTACGGCCTGATCCACGACATGCGCAGCCGCATCATCCGCTCGGCCGCGTTCGATGGCAGCAAGGTGATCGGCGCTATCCTGTTTGAGCGGACCATGGATGGGACCGTCGATGGTATGCCGACCCCTTCGGCCCTGATCGCCAAGGGCGTTGTTCCCTTCATCAAGATCGACAAGGGCCTGGAGGACGAGGCGAACGGCGTTCAGATGATGAAACCGATGCCCGATCTGGATGCGCTGTTGGCCAAGTCCAAGGCGCTGGGCGTTTACGGGACCAAGGAGCGCTCGGTAATCAACTCGGCCAATGCCGCCGGAATCGCGGATATTGTTGCCCAGCAGTTCGAAGTCGGACGTCAGGTCCTGGGCCACGGAATGATGCCGATGCTCGAGCCCGAAATCAACATCAAGAGCGAGACCCGCGCCGAGTGTGATGCGCTGATGCTCGAAGCGATCCTGGGGAACCTTGAGGCGATGGACCAGCAGGTCATGCTCAAACTCAGTCTGCCGGTTGTGGCGGGAACGTTCGATGTCCTGACCCGCCACCCGAAGGTGCTACGCGTCGTGGCCCTCTCAGGCGGCTACAAGCGGCCCGAGGCCTGCGCTGAACTGGCCAAGAACAAGGGCATTATCGCCAGCTTCAGCCGCGCTCTGCTCGAAGATCTGCGCGTCAGCATGACCGAAGCTGAATTCGATGCGGCGCTGGGTGAGGCAATTGATGCCATCCACGCAGGCTCGGTCGCCTAAAGCCCGCGACTGAATTTCAGAGCAAAGCGGTAGTCACCCGGCGCAATCGTGCGCTGGGTGCTCTTGGGCGGCATGGTGCCAAGCAGTTCCAGCTGGCCATCGGCAATCGGCAACGGCTGGTCGCTGGCCAGTTCGCGCACTGTGGTCCCGGAACGCAGCTCGATCCGCACTTCCAGCCGGACCCGCCCGGCCCAGACGCAGCGCGCTTCCATCGGGCAGCGGCTGTCTTCCAAAACCCGCAGCGGTGTAACCCTTGGTCCGCCCAGATTGACGCGCTGGCCTAGCCGGACTTCGGTTGAACCATCTTCGCCGGCGGGCGGCAGGGTAACGCAACCGGTCAGCAAGGCGGCGGACAGGGCGAGGGGGGTGAATCGCGTAATCATCGGTTGTAATAACTTGGTTGGGTCTGAATGGTTCCGGAACACTTGGCCTTGGCTGCGCTCCGGGCTAGAGCGCGCGGCATGACCGATTGCCAACTCTACCTCGTTTCCCCGCTTGATGTTTCGGGCGCCTTCCCTGACCGACTGGCCCGTGCGCTCGATGCAGGCCCGGTTGCGGCGTTTCAATTCCGGGTCAAGGGCCACGACGAGCACGAAGCGGCCCGCTTGGCGGAACCCTTGCAAACGATCTGCGGGACCCGCGAGGTGGCCTTTATCGTCAACGATTCGATCGGCCTTGCCAAGCGGCTCGGGGCCGATGGTGTGCATCTGGGTCAATCCGACGGGACTGTTGCCGAAGCGCGCGAGCGGCTTGGCAAAGATGCGCAGATCGGCGTCACCTGCCACGACAGCCGTCACCTGGCGATGGAAGCAGGCGAGGCCGGGGCGGACTATGTCGCCTTCGGCGCGTTCTTCCCGACCCAGACCAAACAGACTGACTATGTCGCCGGGACCGACTTACTCGAATGGTGGCAGGCGATCTTTGAAATTCCCTGCGTGGCGATTGGCGGCATTACGCCAGAAAACTGCGCGCCGCTGGTGACTGCGGGTGCCGATTTCCTTGCCGTGAGCCAAGCCGTCTGGGGCGGCGATGAGGCCGCCGCGGTGCAGGCTTTTCACAGGGTTCTGACGGGAGCCTGAGGCGCCGCTCTCCGCTCGCAGCTAGGGCTTGCAGAGCGCCGCTACTTCACCCGTAGGCGTGGTGCAGCCAGCACCGTTCGAATTGTTGAGCACCTTGCGGACGCAGCGCAGTGCGCTGTTTTTGCCATCGGGCCCCAGCTTGCGCAGGAAGTTATCGCTGATCCGGTTGTACTTGTAGCCGCGCTTGGGGCCACTGGTCAGCACCAACAGATCACCAGTCAGCAGATATGTTCCGCGGCCCTGGGCGGTGTAATAGGTGTTCGAATTGACGATGGTAAAGTCTTCGCTGGCGACCCGGTAACCGGCC
>VFKS01000100.1 GCA_009885425.1 Novosphingobium sp. | reverse complement strand
CGCCTTGCCATCCTGCATCATAGCTTCGATCGAATAGGTCGCAGCCGCACCGGGAAAGCGTTCATGCTCAGGCTTTTCGCCTGCGAACACCGGCATGGCGAGGTCTTCCTCGGAATGGGCCCGGTACATTTCGAGCGCGCGCAGCGTTTCTGCCATTGCATCAGCTTTGTCGGCGTGGGCAGTGTGGCCTTCTTGCCAGAGGAATTCGCTGGTCCGCAGGAACATCCGGGTGCGCATTTCCCAACGCACCACATTGGCCCACTGGTTGGTCAGCAGCGGCAAATCGCGCCACGACTGAATCCAGCGGGCCATCGCCTGACCAATCACGGTTTCCGAAGTGGGCCGAACAATAAGCGGCTCTTCCAGCTTGGCTTCGGGATCGGGGATCAGGCCACCCTTGCCGTCCTGGATCAGACGGTGGTGGGTGACAACCGCCATTTCCTTGGCGAAGCCTTCAACGTGCTCGGCCTCTTTGGCAAAGTAGCTCAGCGGAATGAACAGCGGGAAATAGCAGTTGTCGACCCCGGCGGCCTTGATCCGTGCGTCCATCAGGTGCTGGATCCGTTCCCAGATACCATAGCCCCAAGGACGGATCACCATGCAGCCGCGCACCCCGCTTTCTTCGGCCATTTCTGCCTCGGCGATCACCTCTTGATACCAGGCGGCGAAGTCTTCGGAACGGGTGACGGTGAGCGCATGTTTCATGGGGCGGCGCGATAGCCGCTTGGGCCATGGCGCACAAGGTTTGTGCTGGGGCAATTCCGTGATAGACCATGGGCCATGGTGGGGATCATGAGCAGAAACAGTTGGATGGCAGGTGCTGCGGCGCTGGCTTTGGCGGCGATCCCGGCAGCCGCGCAAGACCGGCAACCGCCAGTTGATGCAGCAGGCGCCGCTCCTACGCCGACCAGAACGCCGATCAAGATCAACCCGCGCGATGTGATCAACACAGTCGACTCGATCTTCAATCCCAAGCCGAAACCGACGCTGACGCCCACGCCAACGGCCATCCCCACTCTCGCCCCAACCGGACGACCGACTGCGACGCCTACTGCCACCGCGACCCTGACACCTGATCCCAAGCCTATGGCGACGTCTGCGCCGCGTCCGGTGCCCACCGCTTCGACTGCGCCGCGTCCGACTGCGGTAGCGACAGCAGAGCCAGCGGCAGAGCCAATCGCAACTTTAGCGGCTGAGCCATTGCCGACTGCCGAGCCGGTGCCAAGCCAAACAGCGACGACGCCTGAGGCACCTGTGCCAGTCGATAGTTCCAGCAATTATCTCGCTTGGATTGCCGCATTGATCGCGGCATTGGCGGCAGGCGGGCTCGCTCTCAAACACTGGCTGCGACCCAAACTGACGGTTAGCTGCGAGATTGAAACCGGCGCCAGTACACTGACCACAGCGTCCACCCCGGCGATCACCGCCCCCGACCTCGCCTTTACAATCCGGATCGAGCCAGGCGAGGCAAGCGCCCCCACCGGCAATCCAATTCTGGCTGCAGGAGACCCAGCATGATCGAACCCGGCCAGATCGAACTCGCCGCGATGATCCCGCCCGACACGTTTGACGCTGCCGCTCAGCAGGCCGCGGCAGAGCTTGGCGAACAAGGCGGCGGGCGGATGCAGAAGGCGATGTCGGGGCTTGCCGGTCAGCGGATTGCGGCGGCCATGGCCGAAAAGCTCAAACAGATCGATCTGTTGCCGATGTTCATTCAGGGCTGGGGTAAATCGCCCGAGATCGAAGCTGAGGCCAAGGCCAGTGAAGCCAGCGGCGAGCCCCGCTTTATCCGGCTAGGCAAGCTGGAACAGGATCTCGATCTCTACCCGATCCTGGGCATTTCAGGCTTTGGCCTGTCAGCCAATCCGATCAATTTCACTCTCACGCTCAAGGCTGAATTTGAAGCGGTCGAAGTCGGAATTGAAAAGGCCTATGTCGTGCAAATCGGCGGCGGATTGTGCCGCTTGGCAGCGGTGCTCAAGCTTGGCCAGTTCAGTTTTCCAACCGGGGTCGATCCGGTTGAATGGCAGGTCGGTAAAGGCCGAAAGTTTGAAAAGCCCGGTGTGCCGCTCCTGCCCAATCAGGCAAAAACCAAGGCTTAGCCCTTACCCAGCTTATCCAGCTTGGCCTGCATTTCGGCCATCTGTTTACGCAAGGCAGCAATCTCGTCTTCCTGGCCCTTGCCACTCGCGGCACCCTTGTCGTCGGCAAGGTTCGGAACGAAAGCTGACGCGGCGGCTTTGAAGATTGCCAGATTTTGCTGCGCCAGTTTGGCGAGAGGATTACCGGCCAGACTCGCCTCAAACGCCTCGCGCAGTTTGGATTGGTTGGCGCGGAACTGGTCCATGCTGGCTTCGAGATAGTGCGGCACCAGCCCCTGCATCGAATTGCCATACATCGAGATCAACTGGCGCAGAAAGTTGACCGGCAGCATCTGTTCGCCGCGCACGGTTTCTTCTTCCATAATGATCTGGGTCAGGATCTGGTGGGTGATATCGGTTCCGGTCTTGGCATCGAGCACCTGGAAATCGACCCCTTCGCGGGTCATCTTGGCGAGATGATCGAGCGTTATGTAGCTGGAAGACTTGGTGTTGTAGAGCCGCCGGTTGGCGTATTTCTTGATAACAACGATTTCGCCCTTGGCGTCGGTCATGGCTGAATTCCTGCTAGGGAAACTCCCTCGAGCCGTAACGTTAGCACTTGCAACAACGGCAATGCAACAAAACCTTGCTGCGCAACATCACCGCGGAAATCGGCGGCCCAGCAGGGTTAGCAGTTCATACTGGGACAGTCCGGTCAGCGCTGATGCTGCGGGTAATGCGTAGTCCACCGTCAGCCAATCGCCTTCAGCCAGTTGCGGTGCAGCAGACAGATCGATGACAGTCATATCCATCGACACCCGGCCCAACACAGGCAACCGCTCCTGCCCGGCCAGCATCGCCCCTTTGCCCGACCAGCAGCGCAGATAGCCATCGGCATAGCCCAGCGCGATCACCCCGACCCGCATCGCAGTTGGTGCGGTAAAGGTGGCGTTATAACCGATGCTCTCGCCAACCGCGACATCGCGGACCTGAATGATCGCTGCCTCAGGCCGCGCGACTTGCCGGATCTCCCCAGCCAATGCGGCACAGGGAACCCCGCCATAGAGCGCCAGGCCTGGCCGGGTCAGATCGCCGTGATAGTCCGGCCCCAGCATGATCCCGGCGCTGTTGGCTAGGCTGGCCCGGGCATGGGGAACATGGCTGCGCGCTTCATCCCAGCGCCGCCGCTGCAGATCGCTTTGCGGCCCGTCCTGGTCCGCCGATGCGAGGTGCGAATGGAGCACGTCGATCTGCAGGCCCAACAAGACCGGATCACCCAAATCGGCCATCGGCACACCCAGTCGATTGATTCCGGTATCGACCATCAGGTCGCAGCGCCCACCCCCGGCATCAAGCCACAACTGTGCCTGGCGCAGCGAATTGATCACGGGGCGAAGTCCCGCAGCCTTCGCGTAGGCGGCATCCTGTGCATTCAAAGGCCCGTGCAGCACCGCGATGCGATTGGCTGGCACCAGTTCGAGCAGCGGCGCCGCCTCAGCCATATGTGCGATAAAGAACTCTGCGCAACCGGCCCCAGCCAGCGCCTGCACCACGCGCTGCGCACCCAGGCCATAGCCATCGGCCTTGACCGCCGCCCCGGCCTTCGCGGCCCCGGACAGCCGGTCAAGCGCCCGCCAGTTGTGAACCAGCGCATCGCTATCCAGCGTCAACCGAAGCGGACAGAAAGGTTGTTCAGGCGGCATCGTCACCGAAATCGCGTGGTTTGCCATTCGGCAGTCCCCACAGCGCCACCAGGAAGGCCATCAGTACCACCGCCCAGGTGTACCAGAGGCCAGAAAACGGATTGCCAGTCTTGGCCACGATATAGGCCGCGATGAAGGGCAGGAACCCGCCGAAATAGCCAGTCCCGATGTGATAGGGGATCGACATCGAGCTATAGCGCACCCGTGCCGGAAACATTTCGGCAAGCAGCGCCGCGACCGGACCGTAAGTGGCGCCCGACAGCGCCATCAGCACCAGCAGCGCAGCAAGGATCTGGAGCGACTGGCCTAGGTTTGGTTTGATCTTTTCCTCATTGAATACTCTCGCGCCGGCAAAGCCTTCAATCTGGGCCTTGCGGGCCTTGGCATCTTTCCAATCGAGGCCATCGGCGGGAACTGCGACATCACCATGGCTGAGCGCCAAGACCGGCGCACTCTTTAGCGTGTAACCGATCCCGGCCGCAGAAAGATCGCCCATCAGTTTGCCGCAATTGGTCGCCTGCACTTGCGCGAACGGACTAAATTCGCAGTCCGGCCCGGAAATGGTCCATTCCTTTGCCCCGCCAACTGGCTGAACCGCGCTGCCCAGCAGCCAATAGGTCGGGAACAGCAGCAGCAGCGTCAGCGCATAGCCAATCACGATCGGCTTCTTGCGCCCGATCCGGTCCGACAGGTGGCCGAAATAGATATAGAACCCCATCCCGACCAGCGCAGC
The DNA here is from genome assembly GCA_009885425.1 of Novosphingobium sp. GTDB lineage: Bacteria > Pseudomonadota > Alphaproteobacteria > Sphingomonadales > Sphingomonadaceae > Novosphingobium. The sequence goes on along the minus strand of VFKS01000100.1, from coordinate 9,549 downwards.
CATCCCGACCAGAATTTCAGCAGTGGTATCTTCCACGCGCATTGTCGTTTTGAGGAAGCTCAGACCAGAGAACATCGCAGTGTACCAGATCACTGTCAGGCCCGCCGCGACTCCAAACAGCGCAATCAATATCCGCTTCTTGTTGCCGGGGTAGGTGAAGCTTTCGACGAAGGGGTTTCCGGCCAGTTCGCCCTCTTCCTTCATCGCCTGAAACACCGGGCTTTCCGACAGCTTGAAGCGCATCCAAAGCGAAATCGCTAGCAGCAGGATCGAGAGCAGGAAGGGCACCCGCCAGCCCCACGCAGTCCAGGTTTCAGGGCTCATAACCGCCTTACAGCCCAGCACCACGATCAAGCTGAGCACGAAACCGCCGACCACGCTGGCCTGGATGTAGCTGGTGAAATAGCCCCGCTTGGCATAGGGCGAATGCTCTGCGACATAGATCGCCGCGCCGCCATATTCGCCGCCCAGCGCCAACCCCTGCAATATCCGCAGCAGTATCACGATCGCCGGCGCCCACCAGCCGATCGTCGCCGCCGAGGGGATCATCCCGACCCCGGCGGTGGCCACCCCCATCAGGGTAACGGTGACCAAGAAGGTGTATTTGCGGCCCAGCTTGTCACCCAGATAGCCAAACAGCACCGCACCCAGCGGGCGGAAACCGAAACCAACCGCGAAGACCAGCCAGAACAGCAACATCTCCAGCGTGGCATTGCCGGTCGGGAAAAAGGTCTTGGAGAGGATCGCGCCGAGCGTGCCGTAGATAAAGAAATCGTACCATTCGAACACGGTCCCAGCCGAGGACGCGCCGATCACCAGCCGCATCTCTTTCGCGCTGGGCGTTACCGCCGGATGGCGGGCCGGTTCGCTGCTCATGGTCAGAATCTCCCCATTGGTCTTGACATCGCTCTAACCAAGCAGCGCAGCTTAGGGAAGCGCGGCCAAAGCGGCCTTCCACGATAGCAGGATCGCGCCATGGCGGGCGGGATAGGAACGGGCCGCGGCAATCGCAGACAGACCTGGCCAGTGGGGCGCAGGTGCCTCGGTATCCGCCAGCCAAGCCTCGATCTCGCTGAGCGCCGCCGCAATATCTGAGCGGCGCTTGCCCGGTGCTGACCTTGCGAACAGCGCGGCAGAGGCTTGTCCGATGGCGCAGGCATGGGCCTTGAGCCCCAACCGCGCGATCTTGCCGTGATCGTCCAGCGCCAGGCCGAGCGCTACGTTCGACCCACAAACCGGCGCGCGGGCGCCGGCCTTCAGCGGCAAATCATCGCTCAGAGGAAAGTCGGCCAACCGGACGGCGAGTGCCAGAACCTCAGCGCTATACAGCGCCGCTGCGCTGCTCACTTGCCAGAGATCTTGGTCTTGATCGCTTCGTTGCCGAGCCGATTTGCTTCGGATTTCAGCGCTTCCTTGCGGCGTTCCGAAATCATCGAGACCAGGTATTCGCTGCCAGCGTTGACGAAGGGGTAAGACCGCGAAAATTTGATCCAGTCGGGCCGTCCACCCGCGCCCCAGATCGTGTCATAGCCGAGCACCAGCACCGAGAACGCCATCACGACGATCACCATGCCTTTAACGGCGCCAAAGCCAAAGCCCAGCAACCGGTCAATCGGTCCCAGCACGGAATTGCGGCTGGCTTCCCCCAACTTGTTGGATAGCAGCTTCACAATTGCATAAGGTATCAACAGCAGCAGCGCGAAAGCCAGCACTGCGGACCCACTGCCGGTGCCGACATAGGGGCCGAGCGCCACGGTGAGCGGTGAATGCAGATTCTTGATAGCGACCAGCGCCAACACCCAAGCGGCCAGTGCGAACACTTCCTGCACGAACCCGCGCATGAAGCCGGTGATCGCGCCAAGGCCCAGCATGATCAGAACTGCGATGTCAAAACCCGTCATAATGCGAAGGATTTACGCCCCGCCCATGATCCGGTCAACGAGATTTGGCAGCAGCGAAAGCGCGGTAAAGCGCGATCCTTCGGCTTTGCCCGACGCTTCGCCCGGACCAAAGGCGCTGCCGAAGCCCAATTTGGCTGCTTCGCGCAACCGAATGGCGGAGTGCGCGACCGGGCGGATTTCCCCTGCGAGCGATACTTCGCCGAACCAGACGGCATCGCCGGGCAGCGGCTTGTCAGCCAAGGCCGAAACCAACGCAGCGGCCACGGCAAGGTCTGCGGCGGGATCGACCAGCCGGTAACCGCCGGCGACGTTGAGATAGACTTCGGCCGAGGAGAAGTTGAGCCCGCAGCGCGCCTCCAGCACCGCCAGCAACATCGCCATTCGCCCCGAATCCCAGCCCACCACCGCGCGACGCGGCGTGGCGCCACTGGCGAGGCGGACGATCAGGGCTTGCACTTCGATCAGAACCGGACGGGTGCCTTCGATCGCCGGGAACACCGCGCTGCCCGCGACTGGATTCTCGCGGCCGGAAAGAAACAGCAACGACGGATTGCCAACCTCCGCCAGCCCGGCCCCCTCCATTGCGAACACGCCGATTTCGTCGACCGGACCAAACCGGTTTTTGAGGCAGCGCAGGATCCGGTACTGATGGCTCCGCTCGCCTTCAAAACTCATCACCACGTCGACCATGTGTTCGAGCACGCGCGGCCCAGCGATGCTGCCGTCCTTGGTGACGTGGCCAACCAGAAACAGCGCCACGCCGTTTTCCTTGGCATAGCGGATCAGCTCAAACGCCGAAGCGCGGACCTGGCTGACCGTGCCAGGGGCACCTTCGATCTGGTCCGAATGCATGGTCTGGATCGAGTCGATTACCAGCAGATCGGGTGGGTCCATCCCCGCCAGCGAAGTCAGGATATCCCGCACCGATGTCGCCGCCGCCAGTGCAATCGGCGCCTTGGCGAGGCCAAGCCGGTCTGCCCGCAGTCGCACTTGCCCGGCCGCTTCCTCTCCGCTGATATAGACCGCCGAGCCGCCGTTCAGCCCAACCTTGGCCGCGGCCTGCAACAGCAAGGTCGATTTACCGATCCCGGGATCGCCGCCCATCAACACCGCCGACCCCGGCACCATCCCGCCACCCAGCGCGCGGTCGAATTCGGCAAGGCCAGTGGTGCGCCGTTGCAATACCTGTCCGGGGGCATCGAGCGCTTCGAACGCGATCGCCCGCCCGCCGCTGGATAGATCATGCTTCATCGAAAAAACTGTCGCAGGGGCTTCTTCGGCCAGCGTGTTCCACTCCCCGCAATCGGCGCACTGGCCCTGCCAGCGAAAGCTGACGCCCCCGCAGGATTGGCAAATGTATCGGCGTTTGGGTTTGGCCATCGCCATTTGATAAACGGAACGAAGCAGGAACGCAAGGCCTGCAAGTATTTGCCCTGAGAGTACCTGGCAAGCTGGCATTCACCGCGTTCTGCCACTATCCCAGCACCATGCGCCAAAAAGAACTCCGCATTGCTCTGGTTTGTTACGGCGGGGTCAGCCTCGCCGTTTATATGCACGGGGTTACCAAAGAGTTGTGGAAGCTGGCCCGGGCCAGCCGCGCGTTTCATGGCGGGGCGCCCGCAGAAGGCGGGACCGAGGCGGTCTACGCCAAGCTGCTCGAACGGATCGAGCGCCATTTCAAACTGCGGCTGCGGGTGCTGCCCGATATTGTTGCCGGGGCCAGTGCGGGCGGGATCAATGGGGTGTTTCTGGCCCAGGCGATCCATTCCGGGCAAAGCCTTGAGCCGCTGACCGCGCTGTGGCTGGAGCGGGCCGATGTCGATGTGCTGCTCGATCCCGATGCCCGGCCCGGATCGCGCGTCGCCAAGTTCTGGGCAATGCCGATTGTCTATTGGCTGCTCAAGCGTCCCGGCAATATGATCTCTGCCAGCGTCGCCCCCGGAACCCGCCACGAAGTGCGAAGCAAGTTATCGCGGCTTATCCGTTCGCGCTGGTTCGAACCTCCGTTTGGCGGATTAGGCTTTTCGCGGTTGCTGGGTGAGGCCTTGGCGGCGATGAAGGCAGGCGGAGCCGATGCACCGTTGCTGCCCGCAGGTCACCCGATCGACCTGTTTGTCACGGCAACAGATTTCAAAGGTCACGCCGAAGTGCTGCGACTGCACAGCCCGGCGGTGATCGAGGAAAGCGAGCATCGCCTCTCTATCGGATTCCGCTCCCCTACCCCGGCCGTGCCTGGCGAGGCTTTGGCGGCGCCAATCGAGCTGGTGTTCGCAGCACGCGCGACGGCCAGCTTTCCCGGCGCCTTCCCGCCGTTGCGGCTTGAAGAGATTGACTCGCTGGCGAAGGAACAGGCCGATCCATGGCATAGCCGAACCGCGTTTATCGAGCGGATCATGCCCGAGCATAGCCACCGCGGCGATACCGAGGCGGTTGCGCTGATCGATGGATCCGTGCTGGTCAACGCGCCTTTTGCCGAGGCGATGAGCGTGCTGCGTGATCGCCCAGCCCAACGCGAGGTTGACCGGCGCTTCGTTTATATCGATCCGCACCCCGATGAGATCGGCGGCCAGCGCCATGCCGATCCGCGCGCGCCGGGGTTCTTTCCGGTGATTTTCGGCTCGCTTTCCTCGATCCCGCGCGAGCAGCCGGTGCGCGACAATCTGGAGGAAATCGCCCGCCAATCACGTCAACTGACCGGCCTAAAGGCAATCGTCGATTCGCTCCGTCCCGAGGTCGAGGAAGAGGTTGAGAAGCTGTTCGGGCGAACGCTGTTTTTCGAAAGCCCCAGCGTCAAACGGCTGACCTCGTGGCGCACCAAGGCCCAGCAGAAGGCGGCCGAGCGTGCCGGGTTCACCTTTCAGGCTTATGGCCAGGTCAAGTTTTCCGGGATCATTCAGAGCCTCGCCGATACGATCCTGCGCGCTGCACCTGAACTGATGTTGCCCAATTCTGATCCGGTCGCCGACCGGCTCCACGCCTGGCTGGCGACCCACGGCCTCGATCACATCACCGCGATGCGTGGCGGGGCCAGCAAGGAAGCAATTGCATTCTTTCGCGATCACGATCTGGGCTATCGAATTCGCCGCCTGCGCCTGCTCAACCGCCGCTTGTCAGAGGAGTGGAGCGATATCGACGTGGCAGCGCCCGAAGCGCGTGAGCAAGCCCGCGCGGCGGTGTTCAAAATGCTCGCACTCTATTTTGAGCGCGAGGCCAGCGGCGCGCTCGGTGCGGACTTCAAGACCATTGCCCGGCAGGTCGATCAGGAGCCGGGTCTGGTGCTCGATACGATCGCCCAGCGCCGCCAGCTCGCCGCCACCGATCTGGTGGTTGATGCCATGCTGGTCGAATGCCTGGCACAATTGCCTAAGGAGCTGCGTCGCCGGATTCTGCTGACCTATCTGGGCTTCCCGTTTTACGACACGGTCACGCTGCCGCTGCTGCGCGGCGAAGGCATGACTGAATTTGAACCCGCCAAGGTTGACCGGATATCCCCCGACGATTGCAATTCAATCCGTGGCGGCGGGGCTAGCGAAGTGCTGAAGGGCACCGAGTTCTATAACTTCGGCGCGTTCTTCAGCCGGGTTTACCGTGAGAACGACTACCTGTGGGGCCGCCTGCATGGGGCCGAACGGATGATCGACCTGATCGCCTCGGCCCTGCCCGCCGGAATGATTGTTGATGCAGTTGAGTTGTCGGCACTCAAGCGGGAGGCGTTTCTGGCGGTGCTGGATGAAGAAGAGGGACGGTTGCTGACCGATCCGGGGTTGGTGCCGGGGATTAGGACCGAGGTCTTGGGGCCACTCAGTGCTGGGGCTTCGACAGGCTCAGCCTGAGCCGTTGTGGTTTTGAAATTGAGTGTAACTGGGCTGTTTTGCAATAAACCTCGCTCAGGCTGAGCCAGTCGAAGCCCCGCACACAAAGCAAGCCCACTCAAGCCCCGAACGCATCCTTGATCCGGTCAAAGAACCCCTTCGACTGCGGCGTTTCGTCCCCCGTCTCGGTTTCCTGCAACTCGCGCAAAATTTCCTTTTGGCGGCTGGAAAGCTTGGTCGGGGTTTCGACCATGATCTCGATCACCAGATCACCGCGCCCACGGCCTTGCAGAACGGGCATGCCCTCGCCGCGTTTGCGCAACTGCTTGGCTGATTGAATACCGGCCGGGATCTCGATCTTGATGTGCTTGCCATCAAGCCCCGGAATCTCGATCTCGCCGCCGAGTGCAGCGGTGGTGAAAGTGATCGGCACACGGGTGACCAGCGTGGTTCCGTCGCGCTCGAACACGCCGTGGCGGCGGATGTGGATGAAGATGTAGAGATCACCCGGCGGCGAGCCGAACGGCCCGGCCTCACCCTTTCCGGCGAGCCGAATCCGGGTGCCGGTATCGACGCCGGGGGGAATGGTGACGTCGAGCTTTTGCGGGGTATCAACCCGGCCCTCGCCCCGGCACGACCGGCAGGGATTTTCGATAACTTCGCCGCGGCCGTGGCAGGTCGGGCAGGTCCGCTCGACCATGAAGAAGCCTTGCTGAGCGCGGACTTGCCCATGACCGCCGCACAGGTTGCAGCGGCGGGTGCCGGTGCCGGGTTCAGCGCCCGATCCGGCGCAGGGATCGCACTTGGTCGAAACCTCGATTTCGATCTCGGCCTGCTTGCCGTGGAAGGCATCGTCCAGGTTTATTTCCAGATCATAGCGCAGATCGGCGCCGCGCCGGGCCTGCTGACGCCCGCCACCGCCGAATGCGGAACCAAAGATCGTCTCGAAAATATCGCCGATGTCAGAGAAACCGGCCCCGGCTCCGCCGCCGCCACCGCCGCCATTCATGCCCTGTTTGAAGGCTTCGTGGCCGAACCGGTCATAGGCCGCACGCTTTTGCGGGTCCTTCAGAACATCATAGGCTTCGCTGATCGCCTTGAACCGGCCCTCGGCCGCAGCATCGCCGGGATTTTTGTCGGGGTGCCAGCGCATCGCCAGCTTGCGATACGACGATTTGATCACGGCATCGTCCGCGCCGCGTTCAATCTCGAGCAGTTCGTAATAGTCGGCTTCGACAGACATGGTCGACCCCCAGAAAGCAGACCTGCCGCCGCGCTATGCGCTGCGACGGCAGGTCTGATCCAATGCCTGCTTAGCCCTTGTTCTCGTCCACTTCGGAGAACTCGGCATCGACCACTTCTTCGGCGCCTTCGGCCGGAGCCTCGGCACCCGGAGAGGCCGCTGCGGCCTGTTCCTTTTCGTAGATCACTTGGCCCATCTTCATGGCCTTTTCGGTGAGGGCCTGGGTCTTGGCAGTCATTTCATCCAAATCGCCGCTTTCGATCGCAGTCTTGGTTTCGGCGATGGCGGCTTCGATTTCCGACTTCAGGTCGGCATCGAGCTTGTCACCGTGCTCGGCCAGCTGCTGTTCGGTGGCATGGACCAGACTGTCGGCATTGTTCTTGGCTTCCGCCGCTTCACGCCGCTTCTTGTCTTCTTCGGCAAACTTTTCGGCGTCCTTGACCATCTGGTCGATATCCGCGTCAGACAGACCGCCAGAAGCCTGGATCTTGATCTGCTGTTCCTTGCCGGTGCCCTTGTCCTTGGCGTGGACATTGACGATTCCGTTGGCATCGATGTCAAAGGTGACTTCGATTTGCGGAACCCCGCGGCGCGCCGCCGGAATGCCAACCAGATCGAACTGGCCGAGCATCTTGTTGTCGGCAGCCATTTCGCGTTCGCCCTGGAACACGCGGATTGTCACCGCGTTCTGGTTGTCCTCGGCGGTCGAATAGACCTGGCTCTTCTTGGTCGGGATCGTGGTGTTGCGATCGATCATCCGGGTGAACACGCCGCCCAGCGTTTCGATGCCGAGCGACAACGGGGTCACATCGAGCAGCAGCACGTCCTTGACGTCACCCTGCAGCACGCCAGCCTGAATGGCCGCGCCCATCGCTACGACTTCGTCAGGGTTCACGCCGGTGTGCGGTTCCTTGCCGAAGAATTCCTTCACGACTTCGCGAACCCTGGGCATGCGGGTCATCCCGCCGACCAGAACGACTTCGTCGATATCGGCAGCCTTCAGTCCCGCATCCTTGAGGGCCTTTTCCATCGGGCCCTTGGTCCGGGCGATGAGCCCAGCGACCATCTTTTCAAGATCGGCACGGGTGATCGTTTCGACCAGATGCAGCGGGGTGGTCGCCCCGCCTTCCATCCGGGCGGTGATGAACGGCAAGTTGATCTCGGTCGTCGCAGTGCTCGACAGTTCGATCTTGGCCTTTTCAGCCGCTTCCTTGAGCCGCTGCAGCGCGAGCTTGTCGGTCCGGAGGTCCATGCCCTCCTTCTTCTTGAACTGCTCGGCGAGATATTCGACCACGACGTTGTCGAAGTCTTCGCCGCCCAGGAAGGTATCGCCGTTGGTGCTTTTCACTTCGAACACGCCGTCGCCGATTTCAAGGATCGAAACGTCAAAGGTGCCGCCGCCAAGGTCATAGACCGCGATGGTCTTGCCGTCGTTCTTGTCAAGGCCATAAGCCAGCGCGGCCGCGGTCGGCTCGTTGATGATCCGCAGCACTTCAAGGCCCGCGATCTGTCCGGCGTCCTTGGTCGCCTGACGCTGGGCGTCGTTGAAATAGGCGGGAACGGTGATGACGGCCTGCGTCACGGTTTCGCCGAGATAGGCCTCAGCGGTTTCCTTCATCTTCTGCAGGATGAACGCGCTGACCTGGCTGGGCGAATAATCTTCGCCGCCGGCCTTGACCCAAGCGTCGCCGTTCTTGCCCTTGACGATGGTATAGGGGACCAACTCGGTGTCCTTTTTGGTCACCGGGTCGTCAAAGCGGCGGCCGATCAGGCGCTTCACCGCGAAAATCGTATTGTCACCGTTGGTCACGGCCTGGCGCTTGGCCGGCTGACCGATCAGCCGCTCACCATCCTTGGTGAACGCGACGATCGAAGGCGTGGTGCGCGCGCCTTCGGAATTTTCGATAACCTTGGGCTTGCCGCCGTCCATAACGGAAACGCAGCTGTTGGTCGTGCCAAGGTCGATGCCGATAACTTTAGCCATTGTAACCCCATCCTTAGGTCTGTCGTTTGACGCCGCTTCGTTGGCCTCCCGCATTCACGGCAAGACCGCTCGGCGGCTCTTTCTAGGGGCGATATAGGAGCGGTTTTGCTTGGCACAAGGGCAGCGGGCGATTAGCTGGTGTGATCAAATAGCTTCCCAGCCGAAAGGATTTTTCGTGATCAACGCCCGCCGCTTTTCCCTGCCGCTCGCCGTTTCGCTCAGCTTGCTTGCACTCGGCGCATGCGGGCAGGAGGCCAAGCAGGCTGAGGCCGCTGCCACCGGCGCGCCCGAAGCCAAGGAAGGCGTTGCGGTAACTGGCGGCATTTTTCTGCTGCCGATAGTCACAGGCAATCCCGGTGCGGCCTATTTCGTGGTCGATAACCAGAGCTCGAACACGGTGTCGATCGCAGCGGTTGCAATTGATGGCGTCGGCAAGATCGAGATCCATCAGACTATGGGCGGCGCAATGAAGCCGGTTGACCGGTTCGACGTTGAACCCAAAGTCGCGATGAAGTTTGAGCGCGGCGGGTTGCACGTGATGGCGTTTGAGGTTGATGATAAGCTCAAGGCCGGTGAAACCACCGAAATGACCATCACCTTCACCGATGG